>JABIST010000128.1 GCA_018700215.1 Dehalococcoidia bacterium
CATCTTCCGCTCGGACACGGAGATCATTGCGCTGATCGAGGAGCTGGGACTGGGCGGGGACCTCGATTGGATCGAGTCGAAGGGGGCGATGAACGCGGAGGGGCGGAACTACCCGTTCGTGGGGCCGATGGATCTGCTGAAGTTCGACCGGGTGTCGCTGCTGACGCGGATCCGGCTGGGGCTGGTGGCGATGTGGCTGCGCCGGACCTCGGATTGGAGCGGCTACGAGGGGGTGCGGGCGAGCGAGTGGATTCGGTCGCGAGTGGGGCGCGAGGGGTACGAGCGGGTGTGGGCGCCGCTGTTGCGGGCGAAGTTTGGGCCGTACGCGGATGACATTTCGATGGCGTGGTTCTGGGGGAAGATTTACCTGCGGTTCGCATCGCGCGAGGGCGGGTTGTTCGCGAAGGAGCAGCTTGGCTATCTGCGCGGGTCGTTTGGGCGGCTGGTGGATGCGCTGGCGGCAGCGATTGCGGTGCGTGGCGGGGAACTGGCGACATCGTCACCAGTGGAGCGCGTGCTGATCGAGGGCGGGCGCGTCGTCGGTGTCGAGGTGCCCTCGGAAGGCGGGACGCGGCGGGTGGATGCGGACGTGGTGCTGGCGATGGTGCCATCGGGGGTGTTCGCGAGGATGGTGCCGGAGCTGGGGGAGCTGGACGCGGAGTACGCGCGGCTGCTGGGCGAGACGCGGTACCAGTGGGCGAGCGTGTTGGTGCTCACGCTGGATCGCCCGCTGTCCGAGCACTACTGGCTGACGATGACGGATGACGATTGCCCGTTTGTGGTGGCGGTGGAGCAGACGAACTTTGTGGAACCCTCCACGTACGGCGGGCGGCACGTGCTGTATCTGTCGAACTACACGAGTCCGGACGACCCGATCATCGAGCTGGATGCGGACGAGGGGTTTGAGCGGTACGAGCCATATCTGCGGCGGATCAACCCGGATTTTGACGCCTCGTGGGTGACGGAGCGCTGGTTGTTCGTCGATCGGGCGGGGCAGCCGATCGTGCATTCGCGGTACCACGAGGGGATCGTGCCGCATCGGACGGCGGTGGCGGGGCTGTACCTGGCGAACACGACGCAGATCTATCCGGAGGACCGCGGGCAGAACTATTCGATTCGAATGGGACGTCGGGTGGCGGAGCTGGCGCGGATTGATGCGCTCGAGGGAACCGGGGAGGACGTCGAGGTTTCTTGAACGGGGGACCAGCGGTGCCTATAGTTCCGTGGTACCCGTGAACTGACGTATGAGCCGGGCGAGGTGACGCATATGCCGTTGGAGACTGAGGCGCGCGCTGAGTTGCGCGCTGTCGTCGCGGACCTGGAGCCGAACGACGGCAAGCTGATGGCTGCGCTGCATCGAATGCAGCACCGCTACGGCTACATCTCGCGCGAGGCGCTTGAAGTGATTGCGGAGCAGCTTGATATGTTCCCGGCGCACGTATACGGCGCGGCCTCGTTCTACGACGAGTACCGGCTGGAGGCGCCTGCACAGACGACGATTCGCTGGTGTTCTGGCCCGGCCTGCCGGCTGGAGAACGCGAACGGGATTCGCGATGCGGTGCTGGCGACGATTGGTCTGGACGCGCTTGGCGAGCGGACCGATGACGGTCGGGTTGAGGTGGTGAACGGCCAGTGCAACGGTACCTGTGAGCAGGCGCCGATGGTGTGGATTGAAGAGCCGATGGAGCACAAGCGACGCGCGGTTGGGAAGCTGACTGCAGCGAGCGCGATCCGCATGGCGCGCGCGATTCGTGATGGCGGGTCGTTCCAGAAGGGACACGAAACTGTCTTCTAATTCGGCGCAGGTCCAATCCAATTTTGAAGAGCTGCGCGACGCGGCGATGGTTGACTACGCGGCGTGGCGCGCTCCGGTGCGCCCGCGAATCGATGTTGCGATCGACACCTCGTCACTGGCGAGTGGGGCGATGGCGACGCAGGCGGCGATCGAGCGAGTGGCGAGCGAGCGCAATGCCGCGGTGGACCTGGGACAGAACCACGGCTACGGGATGCAGTGGCTGCAGCCGCTGGTGACGATTACGTGGCCGGACGGCACGAGCATCATCTATGGCCCGGTGATGGCGAACGACGCTGCGGCAATCATCGATGAGGCGACGGGGCGCGAAGGCGCGGCCTCGGCGCTGGCGATTGGCGTGTTGGCTGGCGAGCGCACGGGTATTGAGAGCATCCGCAAGCACCCGTTCTTCGCGGAGGAGCCCGCAGAGCGACGGCTGACGGCGCGGATCGGGCTGACCGATCCGGAGTCGATGGATCACTACATCGGCAGTGGCGGGTGGGCTGCGTTTGCGCGGGTGCTGTACCGCGGGATGCAGCCGGATGGTGTGCGAAAGGAGCTGCTGGACGCCTCGCACGGTGGACGTGGCGGCGGTGGTTTCCCGGCGGGGATGAAGTGGAACTTCCTAGCGGGGGCGGGTGACCCCGAGCGCTACATGATTTGCAACGCAGACGAGGGCGACCCGGGCGCGTGGGTGAACCGCGTGGTGATGGAGGGTGACCCACATCTGTTGATCGAGGGAGTGACCCTCGGCGGGTTCGCAACCTCCTCGCAGCGCGCGTTTATCTACATCCGCGAGGAGTACCCGCTCGCCGTCGAGCGTGTGGAGCAGGCGATCCGCCAGGCGGAAGAGGCCGGGCTGCTGGGCGACAACATCCTGGGCAGCGACTTCTCGTACCAGATCGAAGTGGTGAAGGGCGCGGGCTCGTACGTCTGCGGCGAAGAGACGGGCTTGATCTCATCGATCCAGGGGCAGCGCGGTCAGCCGCGTATTCGCCCGCCGTTCCCTGCCGCGGTCGGCGTGTTCATGAAGCCGTCCAACGTGAGCAACGTGGAGTCTTACGCGCACGTGCCGCTGCTGATGCAGCACGGGCACGAGTGGTATCGGGAGTACGGCACCGAGGCGATGCTTGGCACGCGGCTGTACTCGTTCTCGGGCGACATCGAGTACACCGGCTTCATGGAGCTGCCGTTTGGCGCGCCGATGAAGGAGCTGCTGGCTGCGTGTGGTGGGATCAGTCACGGCGCCGAGCTGAAGGCGATTCACTCGGGTGGTCCGCTGGGCAGTCTGGTGCCGGCCTCTGCGCTGCCGACGTTGATCCTGGAGAACGCCTCGTTCGCGCCGTACGACGCGATCATGGGTTCGGGCGGGATCGTGTGGGTGTCGGATCGGACGCACCTGGTGATCATCAACGAGTTCCTCTCGGCGTTCGTCGAGGAGGAGTCGTGTGGACGTTGCACGACGTGTCACGGTGGGAACCAGCGGATGACGGAGATCTTCCGTCGGATTCTGGATGGGCGGGGGCGTCGTGAGGACGCGTTCAACCTGAAGTTGATCGACGATGTGTTGCAGCAGTCCAATTGCGTGCACGGACAGTTCAGCCCGAAGCCGATGCGTAATCTGTTGCAGTACTTCCGCGAAGACTTCGATGCGCTGGTCTTGGAGCGGCGCGATTCGACGCTGACGATTCCGGCGATGACTCAGTACCGCGTGGCGAATTCCTCTGATCGCAAGGTTGAGGACGCGGTTTCGATCTGCCCGGTGGATGCGTTCCGCGGTGACGCTGGTTCTCGGACGATCGACGACGCGACGTGCATTCGTTGCGACGCCTGCACGGAGGTTGCTCCGGGCGCGATCGTGCGCGAGGCGAAGCAGCTCGCGCCAGCCCCGGTCGCCTAGGGCCCCTTCGGGGCTTGAGGGCGCTTTGCGTCTGCTAGTCGGTCTTCTGTGCTGACCTCGCGAGGGTTGTCCTGGCCTGCGGTCGCCTTTGGTGTTGCCTGTGAGGGCTGGCGCTAGAGCGGGCGAACGGTCGCTCGGATCATGGCGCCCTTTGCGGAGATGCGGAAGCCGAAGAAGGTCTGATCGCCGTTGAGGTGGCGATCCACGATCCAGGCGCCGTTGTCGTAGTGACCTTCCTCGACGGAGACGAACTGGGTGGCGTCGGAGTCGGTACCGAGGGCGCGGAAGGTGACGCGTGCATCGAAGCCGGCGACGAAGAATTCGCCAGGGGCGCGCTCGCCGACGAGGACGCGGCCGCTCTGGTTGGGTGTGCCGGACGCTCTGAGGCCGCCGTAGGTGTAATCGAGGCGACCGAACTCGACGAGTACCTCGAAGTCATCGAACTTCAGGAGCTGGTTGGCGAAGAGCTCCTGTTCGACGGCGGCGCGGAGGGTGCCACGCTGCTGGAGGGCGGCGATCTCGGAGGCGGCGGGGGCGAGGAGGCGGAAGGAGTCGCGGACGGCTTCGATGCCCTCGCGGAGTTCGGAGCCGCCGTCGGGGTCATCGACGCCGAACGGGGCCCAGCCGATCGCGGCGTAGTCGCCGATGGCGTAGAAGAGGTAGCCGGCGAAGGCTTGCGACCAGCCGGTCTCGGGGACGAGCAGCGGGGTGTCATCGCGGCCATAGGTGGCGCAGATCTCGCGGTAGCCGGCGTAATCGAGGACATAGATATCGGGGGCGATCACGTCGATGGTGGGCGCGGCGTGCTTCCAGAGGTCGAGCAGGTGTGAGACGGGGACGCCGCTCGGGTACTCCTGGCCAGGGCGCTCGAAGCCTTTGCGCTCCTTGAGCCAGACGTTGACCGAGAGTGGCAGGTCGTACTCGGCGCGGCCGGCTTCGGCGACGGTGTTCACGTAGCGGGCGACGTGGAAAGCGCTGAAGGCCTCGCCGCCGTGGTTGGGGAAGGCGTCGGCCCAGTTCGTCGCGGGGAGATTGAGAGCGGCGACGAGGTCGGACGGGACTGGCTCCTTGTAGGCAGCTTCGGCGAGATCTGAGTAGTCGCGGTCGGTGAAGAGGGAGCCAGGCTCGTTCTGGACCTGGACGAGGATGACGGTGCCCTCGGTGGAGTCGAGTTCACGGAGGTGGCTCATGAAGGCGCCGAAGGCGTTGGCGTCGGCGTCGCGGGTCGCCTCGGCGTGGGGTGAGAGGACGCGGACGGGCTGGCCGGCGCGGTCGAGCATGAGCGGGTAGGTGGTTGGGTCGTTCTTGACCCAGGCGGGGGCGAAGTCGCAGACGCCGTTCTTCCAGGTGCCGAACCAGAGCAGGACGAGGCGGAGGTTGTGTTCGCGCGCGCCTCGGACGATAGCGTCGACGTGGGAGAAGTCGAACTGGCCGGGGGCGGGTTCGACCTGGTCCCAGTAGATGGGGACCTCAGCGGTGTTGACTCCGAGCTCGGTGAGCTGGGGCCAGACGGCGTCGAGTCGCGATGGCCAGGCGCTGGAGTTGTGGACCTGGGCGCCGAACATGATGAACGGCTCGCCATCGACCAGGAGCTGGTGGGTGGTGCGACCGTTCTCGACGGTTCTCTGGATGGATGAGGACATCGGATCTCCTTGCGGCATCGTTGAGCAGCGGGATCGTAGCGGTGGATCGGTTGATACGCTCGCGACTGATCGAGAGGGCGTCCGATGGCTGATGTGCTGCGGTACGGGATTGTTGGTGCGGGCATGATGGGGCGCGAGCACATGCGCAACATCGTCGCCGTGCCGGGTGGCGAGGTGGTGGCGATCGCGGATCCGCATGCGGCCTCGGTGGAGGCAGCGCGGGAGATTGTGTCAGGGGTGGCCTCGACCGACAGCGTCGAGGCTCTGGTGGCACGGGACGACCTGGATGTGCTGGTGATTGCGACACCCAACTTCACTCATCGGAACGTTGTTGAACAGGCGATGGCGAGCGGGTTGCACCTGCTGATCGAGAAGCCGCTGTGCACGACAGTGGCGGATTGTCTTGAGCTGGAAG
>JABIST010000104.1 GCA_018700215.1 Dehalococcoidia bacterium
CCGAGCCAGCCGTTGAGCGCGAACGCGGTGACGAGCAGCACGATCGGCGAGATCAGCAGCACGCTGTCGACGCCGATCCAGCCGGCGACCGCCCCCATGGACAGCAGCACCGGAATCGACAGCCCGTCTTTCATCGCGCCGAGGAGGGCGAAGATGCGACCGTGCACCTCGGAGGGCACGTACTTGCCGATATAGGTCTGGGTGGCGGCCGCAGCGAGGGTCATGCCGAGCCCAAGGAGAGTGGAGATGGCAGCGGCCATCTCGACACGCTCGCCCACGCCAGGGATGCCGACGATCAAGATGGAGTCGGCGAAGCGGCCGACGACGGTGTCGATGCTCCCGAGCAGGGCGAGGCCGAGCGCGACAAGGAGGAAGCCCACCGCGGCGATGATTCGCTCTCGGAAGATCCTGATCAGGATCGGCGCCAGGACAAGCGCTGCGATCAGTCCGAGCGACGCGGGTGCGAACACGTAAAAGGTGTTCTTCGGGTCGACGTCGAGAACATCTCGGACGTACTGCGGACCGAGCACGCCGAGGACGACGTTGGTGGTGCTCGCCATGGCAGCCAGCGCCAGCATCCAGAAGGCGGCCGGTTCGTTGATCAGCCAGCGAAGCGCGTCGCGGGTCGAGGTCATGCGAGGGTGGCCGTCGTCCTCCTCGGGTTCTGGCATTGGCTCTGGCTCGATCACCTCACCCATCGGTCCAAGCAGCTCTGGTTCGTCGATCGCGTGTGGCTCTACTCGGAAGGCGATCACGCGGGTGGCGGAGAGCATGAAGAGCAGGCCGGCGACGACGACGACGGGCTCGATGCCGAATGCGGTGACGATCAGCGGGGCGAGCAGCGCCTTGCCGACGACCTCGCCGGCGGAGGACATGAGGGAGAGGAACGAGTTGGCAGACGCCAGCTCCTCGTGCGTGGCGACCATGGGAACGGCGGAGGCCTCGGACGGTTGTGAGACCTGGTGGAGGATGCGGACGGTGAAGAGGACGGCGAGCATGCCGCGCAGCTCGAAGCCGAGCCAGAGGGGAAGAGCGAGGCAGAGCGAACCCATCGCGAGGTAGGCGACGACGAGGGCGAAGCGCTTAGGCAGCGCATCGGCGACGGCGCCACCGAAGAGGCCGAGGACGACGCCGGGGACGAGGAAAGCGACGCCGATCATTGCCGCCTCGAAGGCAGAGCCGCCGCCTCGGGCA
Source organism: Dehalococcoidia bacterium (assembly GCA_018700215.1). GTDB lineage: Bacteria > Chloroflexota > Dehalococcoidia > UBA2979 > UBA2979 > JABIST01. Next base: position 1,195 of record JABIST010000104.1, read on the forward strand.
GATGCGATGAGAACGCCGAAGAGGAGCGCCTGGAGGGCGAGGTCGCTGAGGAAGCGGGAGGCGAGGAGGGCCTGAAAGCTGGGGTTCCGCGCGATCGAACTCGGCGGGACCATGAACCACATCCAGTGGAAGACACGCGCCTGTCCTCGATCGATCGCGTGATCGAGGCGGCGGATGCCGATGCCGGCAGGTTGGTCAAACTCGGGCGGTAGTGCCATCGCGCGTTCCAGACTATCGAAGCCCTCGGCAGGCTCACATCGGCGATGGCCCGCGACCGGCGGATTCATACAAATCGACCCGAACGCGGCGGGCACTTCCATCGTTATCCATACAGCGGGACCAGCATGCATCGGGTTCCTCACGGCCGAGGTGAGTCCTCGTCGGGTGAGCACCCGATGACGCGATCCCCGCCGTGAACCGATGGTTGAATGGCGAAACGAACGAAAACGGGGCGTGATCGTTGCAACCAGTGAACGCGGCAACCAATGCCGTGAGTGTCAGTCAGAACGACGCCGCGCAGGCCGTGGCGGCTGAAACCGCTGTGGTGGCGTCGCTGGTCGCGCGCTCGAAAGCGGGCGACGCGGACGCGTTCGGCGCGATCTACGACCGCTTTCAACCAGAGATCGTGCGGTACCTGACGTACCGCATGCGAACCGCGGAGGGTGCCGAGGACCTGGCGCAGCAAGTCTTCTTGAAAGCGTGGCAAGCGATCCCACGCTACGAAGACCGCGGGGTGCCATTCAAAGCCTGGCTCTATCGAATGGCACACAACCAGATGGTCGACTACTTCCGAACCCGCCGTCCCACCACCGACCTGGAAGGTGTGGACCTGCCCGAGGAGTCCGAGGCTGAGCAGCGGGTGCTGGCGCAGGAGACACACGAGCGACTGCGGGATGCGATGGAGCGGCTGTCCGAGGATCATCGGGAGGTGCTGACGCTGCGCTTCCTGCTCGAACAGTCGGCACGCGAGGCGGGCGAGGCGATGGGGCGCAAAGAGGTGACGATCCGCGGGCTGCAGATGCGGGCGTTGCAGGCGTTGCGACGCGAACTTGAGGCGATTGGGGGAATGCCATGAGCGGACCTCGAGAGTCACGCACGTTCGAACAGATCATCGATATTTGCATCGACGAGATCTCGATGGGGCGAATGTCCGTGGAGGACGCGCTCGATCGATGGCCGGAGCATCGAGAGGAGCTGGGCCCGCTGCTGAGCGCGGCCTTCGCCATCAGCGAACTGCCCGAAGTGCCTGAACACGCCCCGGACCCTGAGCGACGTGCGGATTTCCTCTCGGCGATCCGGACGACGCCGCAAGATGCACCGTCTAAGGAACGCCGCGGGTTCAAGCTGCCCTCGCTGGGCGGGTGGTTCGCCGGCTCACTGACGCGCGTTGCGGCAGTGGCGGCACCGGCAGCGGTGCTCGCCGTGCTGGCGGTCGTACTCACATTGAGCGGCGGGGCGACGACGGCGAGCGCTTCAACGCTGACGGTGTTCGCCGGTGCGGTGGAGCGCGACGAGGGCGGAACGTGGGTTGCGCTGGAGGATGGCGCCGCGCTGGAGGTGGGGGACCGGTTGCGCACCTCGGGTGACGGAGAGGCATTGCTGACGTTCGCCGACGGGTCGACGGCGGCGTTGGATGGGGCGACGGAGCTGGTGATCGACCGGGCCTCGGTAGATGGAGCACGGGAGATTGTGCTGAACCAGCTTGCCGGACGGATCTGGAACGACGTGGCGCCGGGAGCCGAGCCTGCGTCGTACGTGGTGCGGACGGTGGACGCGCTGATCGAGGCGCACGGGACGACGTTCGAGACGCTCGTGACGGACGAGGAGACCTCGGTAGTGACGGCCGAGGGCGCAGTTGAGGTGGTGACGGGGGACGACCACACCTCGGTGGGCGCGGGACAGACAATGCGGGTCGCGCGGCAGCAGGTGGTGGACACAGTGCGGGCGCATCGGGCGACAGATGCGCCGGTGACGGTCACGATCGATGGTCCGTTCGTCGCGTCGCTACGGTCGGCGAGCGGTGCGGCGACTGGGGCGCTGCCGAACGGGGTGATGTTCCAGCAGATCGCGGGGGTGTGGAGCACAGACCCGGGCGAGGGGTCGCAAGAATTGCGTTTCTTTGACGTGGAGGCGGGTCAGTACGAGTTCACGCTGCGGCGTACCGACGGGCGCGCGGACCGGGCGGGGCGGCTGACGCTGCAGACGCCGGGAGGCGGGCGAACGGTGGAGCTGCCGGCGGCGCTGGGGTCACTGACAATTCGGATCGAGATCGCGGACGCGAACGGGCGGCTCACGATCCGCATCCTGGACACAGAGCCGCAACCAACCCCGCGTGACCAGGCGCCGGAACAGATTGTGCCGAGCCCTCGATTGACGGAGGCGGAGCCGGTGGCAGACCGCCGGGCGGCACTCCGAACCAATGCGACGCCGACAACCGATGCGACGCGAGCGACGGACGGACGGACGGTTGAGCCGACCCCGATTCCGACAGCGACAGCGACATCCACGGACGCGGACGGAGTGGTGAGCGACCTGGAGAGCCGGCTGCGTCGTGTGCTCGATCCCGAGGAGCCAGACCGGCAGCTCCGATTGCGGCGG
>JABIST010000102.1 GCA_018700215.1 Dehalococcoidia bacterium
AACGGCGGCGGGTAGCGCGACGCGACGGGTTGGCACGCCGCGCACCCTCGGTGGTTGCGCCTCGAGGTGGTTGCTACGGGTGGTCGATCAGGACGAGCCAGCGGCCGTCGGGCTGGCGGCGCAGGACGTCGGCGCTGCGACCGCCGTCGCTCACCTCGGAGCCATCAGGTGCGGTACCGGTCATCGACCACTGGTTGACGACCAGGGCGGTGTCTCCGCTGGTAAGCGCCTGAGTCACATCGACGTTCATCGTCGGTCTAAGGGCGAGTAGCTGGGCTAGTCCGGCTCGAATCTCGTCGGTGCCGGTGAGGATTTCGCCAGAGGATGGACGGAAGACCGCATCAGGTTCATAGAGCTTGATCAGGGCATCGAGATCGCGGTTGTGCACGTGCTCGACGAAGGACGCCATGGTTTCTGCTGGGGTTGAGAGTCCCGCAGTCTCGGCGCCGGTGTCGGTGGTTGTGGTCATGTTGGAAGTTCTCCTGGGCCGGTGGGTGCTTCTCGGGGATGGTGCTGCGCGGGGTGCGCCAGCTACTCGGGGTGGAACTCGATGAGCTGGGCGTAGTTGCCGTCGGGGTCGACGAAGGTTGAGATGCGGCCGCCCCAGTACTCCTCGCCGGCGGTGCGGATGAAGCGGACGCCCTCAGCTTCGAGTCGCTGCTGCTCGGCAGCGAGGTCTTCGACGAAGAAGTTGATGAGCATGCGGTGGGGCTCCTTGGTGTCGCCCTTCGTGTCGCTGTGGCCGTCGATAAGGAAGGCCGCGCCGGCGACATCGAAGGCGCCGTCCCCCATCTGTTCGTTGGGGGTGAGTCCGACGATGTCGCGGTAGAAGGCGGCGAGCCGTTCGGGGTGTTCGCTGGTGACGTTGATGTTGAAAGACGTGACGTTCATTGGTGCTTCCTCTGCTGGTTCGTTCGGGTGGAGCAAAGCTATCGGGGGGTTGTGACAGCGGGTTGTCAGTAGTGATCGCGGGAGTCGGAAAGTTTGTTGGGCGGGCGAGGTCGCTACTCAGGCGTCGTAGGCACGGAGGAGGGCTGCTACCTCGTCGCGGAGTGTGGCGACCACCTCGGGGGGTGTGAGGACGCGGGCGGAGGCTCCCCAGCGGAGGATCCAGGGGAGGAGGCGGCGGAGCTCTCGGGAGTTGAAGACGAAGACGGTGCCGCCCTCGGATGGCTCTTCGTGGGAGAAGCCGAACTCGGTCTGCTCGCGGGCCCAGGGGACGACAGAGTCGTCCAGCCAGACGCGGACCTCAATAGGGGTGGGGGCACCGGCGGGTTCGGGCGAGTCGCGTTCGAGGGCAGGGCGGCGGTCAAAGTGCTCGGGGATGACGGCGGCGTGCTGGATGCGGGCGAGTCGGAAGTCGCGACCGCCCTTGCGGAGGCGGCAGTGGGCGCGGAGGTGCCAGTCGCCAGCGTAGTAGGAGAGGTGGTGGGGCTCGACGGTGCGGTGGGTGAGTTCATCGGAGCCGAAGGCGTGGTAGCGGAGTTCGACGACGTGTTGGTCGAGGACGGCCTGGAGAAGTGGTGCGAGCCAGGGGGAGGGTTCGTCGCGGCCAGCGCTCTCGATGCGGACGCGGTCGCGGAGGAGGCCTACCTCGGCAAGTGTCGATGGCGGGAGGGCAGCTTCGAGCTTGGTGACGGCGGCGTGGCGGGCGGCGTCCTGGTCGGTGGTGCCGAGGCCGGCGGTGAACTCGGTGCCGCGGAGGAGCTGCGCAGCCTCCTCGGCAGTGAAGGCGATCGGTGGGAGGTGGTAGCCGGGGGCGAGTCGGTAGCCCTCACCGGGCGCAGCGGCGACGGGGATGCCGGCGTAGCTGAGGGCATCGATGTCGCGGTAGATGGTGCGGACGGAGCACTCGCACTCCTCGGCAAGGTCGAGCGCGCGGACGGGGCGCTCGGCGCGGAGCCGGGTGAGGATGAGAAGGCGGCGGTCCATCTGCTTCACAGCGTCAGTGTAGGCGAAGCAGGGTTGGAATCGGCGTCACAGCAAGGAGTGGGCGGCGATGGTGGTCGCGGCCCGTCTGGTTCGTCGAACGGTGGGAGAGCGGCCGTTGCTAGCTAGCGGATCTCACGGACGCGGACCCCCTGCGGGTAGCGTCGCCAGGTGCGGATGCGTGCGTTCCTGATACCAGCGGCACGCGCGTAGTCCTTGGCCTGGGCGGCGAGCCCAGCGGGGACGTAGAGCAGCAACGGTGCGTCATCGAACTGGAGCTGTGACCAGACGTACTCCGCTTGCTCGCGGGAGAGCGTCTCGCGGGACTCTACCTGTGCGACCAGCTTTGGTCGTCCGCCAGGCCGATCGAGCACGAGGATGTCGGGGAGCAGCTTGTCCACTCCACCCTGGACTTCCACGGCCATCTGTGGCTCCGGCAGGTTCACGTAGGTGCGTAGTTCCGGGTTCTCAGCGTTGGGGTAGGCGAACCGATCCGCGGCGATCGTGTTGACAATGCCCGCGAGGTCCGAGCGGCGAGATTCCTCGCTGCGACGCCAGGCGATGCCCTGCGCACGCCATGTAGCGGAGTTTCGTGGGCTCGCGGCGGCAGAGATCGAGAGCGCGGACCACTGGCTGATGATGAATATCAGCATGCTGATGGTGGCGATGGGACCGAGCAGCAAGACTGTCGCTCCGATCTTCAGGCCGGTGCCCTGGGGTTCAATCCAGCTTGGGCCGGGGGCCATGACCATGGCGAAGAAGGACAGCGCGAAGATGGTCAGGGAGACGAAACCGACGGGGGATGGTCCAGGGCGGTGCACGACGGCTGGCGGTGCATCGGAAGCCGCGACCTGGCGATACGGCAGCTCTGCGTCGCCCGCGGCATCGCCATCGCCACCAGCGGCGGTCTCGGCGGCAACCATCTCGGCGGTGACTGCGGGGGCGACATCGGAGCCGATCTGGGCGCGGGCGGCCGCGGGGTCTTCGAACCAGAGCGAGTTGATGTTGATGAACTTCTGTTCGGCGGCGGTGACTTCCGCCTCCGGGAAGATGGCGCTGACGGGGCATGCCGGCTGGCAGGCGCCACAGTCGATGCAGTCGATCGGGTTGATGTAGAGCATTGCGTCGACGCCGGCCTCGAAGTGGATGCAATCCACGGGACAGGCTTCAACGCAGGCACGGTCCTGCGTTCCGACACAAGGAGAGGTGATGATGAAAGGCATTCGCGCCCGCACTTCCACGATCCGCGCGCGTCGTTCAACGGCGCTGCGTTCAGACCGAGCGATCCTAGACATGTCCTCTCCAACCGTCCATGCACCCCAACAGTTGTTTCGAACGTCATCGAGCAGCACGGTCCAGTGAGCCGAGATGCTGGGGATCAGTTGCGGAAGACATACACTCTCCATGCAGGTGTATGCGGGCGTAGTCCGCGAGCGATCTAGCGACGACAGGTCGATGCCCGCGAAGCTCAGGAGGCGAACATGACAAACCGCAATCCGTTCACGCCCGAAATGAAGGAATGCCCGTACCCCGGGTACGACGAATGGCGGGAGGATTCGCCGCTGGTGTGGAGCGACGAGGTACAGGCCTGGCTGGTGACGGGCTTCGATGAGGCGAAGGCGGTACTGACCGACCACCAGACGTTCTCCAGCAAGAACAGCGTCTTCGGCGGGCCACAGGTGGAACACCCCGAATTCCCGTCCATGATCAACATGGACGAGCCGGAGCATAAGAAGCTGCGCGCGCTGGTGGCACAGGCGTTCACGCCTCGGATGATCGAGGAGGCGTGGGAGCCTCGAATTCGGGAGTACGTGGCGGAGCTGCTGGACGCGGTGGAGGCGCGCGGCAACGGCGAGCTGGAGGTGGTGGGCGATCTGGCGTTCCCGCTGCCGGTACAGATGATCGCGGAGATCATTGGCGTACCGCCGCAGATGTTCGAGCAGTTCAAGGTGTGGTCGAACCGGATTGCGCAGGGTATTGGCCGCATCCCGGAACACGGGTACGCAAGCTTCGAAGAGGCGGCAGAAGCGGCCGAGGCGGCGATCGCGGAGGAGGAGAAGCGCGAGTACACGGCCGAGGAGGTCGCGCGGTTCAACGAGACCGGGGTACAGCGAGGCGCAGGAGAGGTCGCTGAGGATGAAGAGGTTGAGGCGAGCCCCGAGGATTCGCTGTTCCTCTACTTCTTGCAGCAGGTGCAGGAGCGCAAAGCCGCGCCGCGAGATGACTTGATGACCCGGCTGGTGGAGGCAACGGTGGACGGCGAGCAGCTGACGGACGTTGAGCTGGTGGCGTTCCTGGTGCTGTTGCTGGTTGCGGGAAATGAGACAACGACGAACCTGATCAATCACGCGACGCGCGGGCTGACCGAGCACCCGGAGCAGCAGCAACGACTGCGGGACCGGCCTGAGCTGATGGGCGCGGTGCTGGAGGAGGCGTTGCGGTGGGAGGCACCGATCCAGGGCTTCTACCGGCGAGCGAACCAGGATGTGACACTGGCTGGCGCCGACGTGCGGGCCGGCCAGGCGCTGCTGGTGATGTACGGCGCGGCGAATCGCGACCCAGCGAAGTACGAGTGCCCGGCGGACTTCGATGTGGAGCGGTTCGACGTGTCGAGCGGATCACGTGACCACCTGGCGTTCGGCCACGGAATTCACACGTGCCTGGGGGCGAACCTGGCGCGGATCGAGGCAGGCGTCGCGATCGAGGGGTTGTTGCAGCGGTTCGACTGGCTGACGGCAATCGAGGATCAGAACGTGGCGTGGTTCGACACGCCGTTCTTCCGTGGACCGACGGCGTACCGGGTACGGATTGACGAACCGGCACCAGGAGCGTAGACCGGCTTCATTCGTCCAGGGCGTTTCGTCGTGGGGGTGACGATGAGTGAACCTGAAGTGATCTTGTTCGATCTGGACGACACGATCGTCGACTTCACGTGGAACAAAGTTTCCGCGTGGCGCGATGCATGCGAGTTGGCCAGCGGCCGGACCGGAGCTGACACCGAGGCGCTGCACGCCTCGATCGAGGCGATCGGGAGGCGGTACTGGGCGGACGAGGCGCGGTCCGAGCGGGGGCGGCGCGACCTGCGTGCGGCGGGTGCCGAGATTGTGGCGACGGCGTTCGAGGAGCTGGGAGTTACGGCATCGACGGAGCTTCGTCGGATGGTGTCCGACCACTACCGGGATCTGCGGGACGGTGGCATACGGCTGTTTCCTCGGGCGATCGAGGTGCTGGAAGAGTTGCGCGGGCGGGGGCATCGGCTGGGGCTGGTAACGAACGGGAGTCAGCAGGAGCAGCGGGGAAAGATCGAGCGGTTCGACCTCGAAGGGCACTTCGAGCACATCCAGATCGAGGGTGAGTTTGGCCTCGGAAAGCCGCACGACGAGGCGTATCGACACGCCCTCGAACGGATGGGGGCGGCGGCGGAGCGCACGTGGTTCATCGGCGACAACATCGAGTGGGACGTTTCGGCGCCGCAGCGGCACGGGATGTTCGGGGTCTGGGTGGACGCTCCGGGAGTGGGTCTGCCCACGGGTTCGTCGCATGCACCGGATCGGGTGATTCGCAACATCGTGGAGTTGCTGTAGGCGATAATCTCTCAAGGCCACGACAACAAAACCCCTCGACGATCGGATGAGCCGATGACGGAACCAAGGCGCGCGGAGCGGCTGGACGAGCTGGGCGAGCAGGCGCGGGAGTTGCTGCGCGGCTCAGTGGATCTGCACGTGCATGCGGCGCCGGACCCGTTCGCGGAGCGGAAGATGGATGCGCGGGAGACGGTGGCTGCGGCGCAGGCGGCCGGGCAAGCGGCGCTGGTGCTGAAAAGCCACGAGTACCCGACGCAGCCGCTGGCGTGGGCGCTGAACTCCGAGTTCGAGGGTGTCGAGGTGTACGGGGCGTTGGCGCTGGACCACGCGGTGGGTGGGCTGAATACGGACGCGCTCGATACTGCGCTGCGGATCGGGACGCGGGTGGTGTGGTGGCCGACGTTCGATTCGGCATGGTCGCGGGAGACGTTCGGGCGATGGAACTCCCCGACCGAGCCGATGACGGTGCTGGACGAGGCCGGTGCGTTGTTGCCGGTGTGCCACGCGCTGCTGGATCTGATGGTGGAGCACGACGCGTTGCTGTGCAGCGGGCATCTGTCGCCGGCGGAGACGCTGGCGCTGGTTCGCGAATCACGGCGGCGCGGGGTTCGGTCGCTGGTGACGCATGCGACGTCGTTCCAGATTCCGCTGGAGGTACAGCAGGAGCTCGCGGGGCTCGGCGCTTATGTCGAGCAGTGCGGGAATGCGACGTTCCGGGCAGAGGGTGGCGGCGAGGCGTCGGAGGCGATGCGGGCGGATGTGCGGGCGCTGGGGCCGGAGCATGTGGTGCTCTCGACGGACCTGGGCCAGGCGACGAACCCGCCACCGACGGTGGGGTTCGGGCTGTGGATGGAGCAGTTCCTGGAGGACGGGTTCAGTGAAGACGAAGTACGACAGATGGTGCAGATGAATCCGGCGGGGCTGCTCTCGTAGCGCAACCCTCGGAAGTTCAGAAGGAGCAGGCGATGCAGGTACACGTGGTGAAGTCGGACGATGGCGAGACGGTGGAGCGGAGCGACGCGGCGATCTTCGAGGGCGGGCAGGTGTGGGGACGGCCGCTCTCGGCGGGGCTGAGCGAGCACACGAACGTGTCGGTGGTGAACTTCGCGCCGGGGGCGCGAGCAGGGTGGCACACGCATACGCGGGACCAGGTGCTCTACGTGGTCTCGGGCATCGGCAAGGTGGGCGACCGCGACGGCGAGCAGGTGATCAGCGCGGGCGATTGCGCGGTGGTGCCGGCCGACCTGGAGCACTGGCACGGCGCGCATGACACGGGCTCGCCGATGGCGCATCTGTCGATCATGCCCGTGGGCGCAGAGACGACAGTCCTCGAGGAGTAGCGAACGTCAGGCGGCGATGGCGATGACGGGGAGCATCGGGAGCGACGTGTCGGACAGAGCGTCGAAGTCCGGGCGCTCCATCGGTGGTTCGTCGGCGAAGCCGAGGTGCTCGATGGCGACGCCGGATTCGGCGACGAGGGTGTCGACGCGGTCGAGGGCGGCGCTGAGGACGAGGCGGTGAATTGCGCGGTCGCCGTCGAGGTCGGTGTCGAGCTGCCACTGGTCCTCGAAGTGCTCGGTGACCTCGGGCAGAATGTCGGGGTTGAAGCAGCTCCCCCACAGTTCGAGGCGATCCGCCTCGTCGATCGGGAGCGCTCGGTAGTTCGCGTCAGCGATGTTCGCGAGACCTCGCGAGATCAGATAGGACTTCGTGGCTCGCCAGAGCAGATCGGTGCGCCAGAACTCTTCGAGGCCGTTCTCAAGCACGATGTCGCGGACCGTGGTCGGCTTCTTCAGCGCGCAGGTGCCACAACGGTGGACCTGTGACACAGGCTCCTGCCCCGGTCGTTCTTCCCAGTCCGCGTGGCGCATGAACGGGAAGGAGCGACAGGCCTCAGGTCGATTTGCATGAGCTGAGCAGAGGCCAGCCACTCGATAACTCCCGCCCTGAGTTCGATCCGCCGCCTGCTGGACGTTTGGTGGAAAGGACTGGAAGCGGGCGGGGTCTTCGTCGCGGATGCGACTGATGTCCTGGTTAGTCAGCTCCTCGTAGAACATGCAGGCGCGGTGATTCCCCTGGTGTGGGACCTGTGCGAGCCAGGCTCCCAGACCATCGCCAACCCACTGGAAGGTGACAGCGTGTTCGTTGATCAGTTCTCGTGAGGTCTTGCCGGTGGAGTGCCGGAGACGGATGACATCGTACGGTTTCACCGGGATGCCGAAGTCGACGCAGCAGTGCCAGCCCTTGCTGGAGCAGTCCCAAAGCATGGTGTCATCGAGCGCCATGGGGAGCGTGTTGAGTTCGCGCTGGCGAAACCCATCGCGACCAAGGAAGGTCACGATGCGACCGCGGCGGCGATCACGGGAAGTACGGGACGAGACGGGTCCAGCAGGCGATCGAGGTTCGGGCGCACCGCCGGCGGTTCGCCGATCAGGCCGAGGTCTTCGATCGCGATGCCCGATTCAGCGACGAGGGCGTCAACACGATCGAGGGTGGAGGTGAGAACGAGGCGGAGTATCTGGTCGTCGCCGGCCAGGTCCTCGGAGATGTGCCACTGGTCCGGGAAGCGCTCTGCTACCACATCGAAGGCATCGGGATTGAAGCAATTGTTCCAGATTTCGGTGCGCGTTGAGAGATCGAGCGGAAGCGAGCGGTACTTCGGGTCGTTGGCGTGGCCGAGGCCGCGCGAGACGAGGTAGAGCTTGATGATCCGCCAGGCCTCGGCGGGACGCCAGAATTGCTCCAGGTCGTTGTCCAGCATGACTTGCCGGACGGTGGTCTTCTTTTTCAGGGCACAGGTGCCGCAGCGGTGAACCACCTCGGCGGCTGGCTGTTCGGGTTGCTCGTTCCAGTCGGAACGGAGCATGAAGGGGAACGCTCGGCAGGCCTCGGGTCGGTTTGCGTGGATGGCACAGAGCGCGGTGACACGGTAGTCACCGGTGCGGTCGGCGGCGCGCTGGACCTCGGGAGGGAAGGAGGCGAAGCGCTCCGGTTCCTCCTCGCGGACGCGACGGACGCCATCGTTGGTCAGCTCTTCATAGAAGACACAGGCGCGCTTGTTGCCTTGGAAGGGAACGTGGGCGAACCAGGCCGTCATGAGGCCGCCCCGCCACTCGAAGGTAGTCAGGCCTTCATCGATCATCTGCTGCGAGGTCTTGTGCGTGGCATGGCGGACGCGAACGACGTCATAGGGAGTCAGTGGGATCGCGTTGCCGACGCAGCAGTTCCAGCCCCGCCCTGAGCAGGCCCAGTCGAGCGGCGCGTCCAGCTCGACGGGACGTCCGGTGGGCCAACTGAGCTTCGAGGAGTCAGCGCGCAGATATGCCATGAATGCCATGGTGCGGGGGTGTGGCGACCACAGGTATAGGTGTTGTCCCTAGGTCGCCCGAACGGCCGCGGGGGCTACTTCGGCGGCTTGCCTTTGCCCTCGGGTGGACCACCTGCGTGGGCGGGTTTGCCAGCGGGCGGGCCGACGACTGGCGCCTCGGCGCACTCGCCCTCGATGTCGCCGTGGGCGAGGTGGGCTTCGAGGGCGCTGGAGCCGAGTGTGAGCGTGCGCTGGTTACCCGGATTCCCCGGCGGGAGGTGGCAGACGCTGATGTGCGCCTCGGCAGCCGGGGCGACGATGAGAGTCGCGGTGACCGGCGGTGGGTCCTGATTATTGGCGTCGATGACGTCGTCGTAGCTCGCGGTGACGGTATCGCCCTCGATGGCTGCGAGGGTGAGCGCCGACTGGTTGCTGTTCTGGGCGATGGTGAAGGTGGCGGTCAAGATGCCACTGTGCAGATCGGTCTCAGTGAGCGTGAGGGTGATGCCCGCGGGATCGGTGGTGCTGGAGACAGCGATGTCGACGGTGTCGGCCCCATCGGTCAGGTCGAGATCGAGGTCATTGACGACGACCTCGATGGTGCCGCCGCCGAGATCGGAGATGGCGATGGTGCCGGTGATGCCGTTGCGCCAGAGCTTGGTGGCGGTGCCGAAGGGCTCGCCTTCGTCTCGGACGCCGTCGGCATTGAGGTCTAGCCAGGTCTCGAGCGTGTCGATGCCCTCGGTGCCGTTGCCGGCCCAGGTGAAGCCGGCGACGCCGTTGGCGTAGGTGGTGGTGACGTCAGCGAGACCGACGCTGGGGCCGGAGACGATGGCGGAGGTGACACGGATGCCGGCGACGGGGGCGCCATCATGGACGGTAGTGAGGACGATGTGCTCCTCGAAGCCGGGGGAGGCGTCGGAGGACGGATCGAGGGTGAGGGTGATGGCGGGGGTTTCGAACGAGTGGAGCGCACCGACGGCGTCGAGGTTGAAACCGTACCAGCCGAACGGGCCGCTGGCGTTGGTGAAGCGGAGGTGAGTGGCAGCGTTGAGGCCGAGCGAGGCGAGGTCGAGGTTGATGTGTCCTCGATCGTCGGTGAATACGCCGGCGCTGATGTAGTCGGAGCCCCCGTAGCTGGCTTCGATATGAACCATGCCGAAGGGTGCTTCGTCGACGGTGTAGACGCGGAGATCGGGGCCGGGGCCGTCGTAGGCGACGTTGTCCTGGAAGACGAGCGTGATCGATGACGGGAACGGGAATGGATCGTCCTCGGGGACATAGCCGATCTGGAGGTAGTTCCCATCTGGTGAGCCGAGCGTGGTGCCCTGACCTTGAAGAATCCACTTGAAACTCTCGACGGAGTCGATGTACTCGTCCGCGGAGGCGCGGGTGGGGCCGAGAACGAGCGCGGCACCGAGCAGCACGGCTGCAGCGACGGCCGAGAGACCGAACAGATGGTTGTTGCGCTGGTTGGTGTGATTCGCCTGCATGTCGGCCAGCTTTCGCGGGTCCCGCCGCGGTTGCCTCTGTCGCCGGATGGAATTGGAGTTCCACAACGCCTCGTGCGCTGCTGCCCCGGCTGGTCATACGGGGTCCAGTTTCGGGAGGAAGCAGACGGAAAACGAGCGCGGGGTGGTGACCGATATGAGGCGTATACGGATGGCTGGACTTGAGCCATATCCGGGTTGAATCTGACGGGATCCGAACGCAGATCAGAACCGCCGCCCATCGGGCGGCGGTTCCGTTGCGGCTGAGAGGTATCCGACAGATTAGTCGAATCTCTCTAGATCTCAGTCCCGGCGGCAAGTGTGGCCGCCATTCTTACGCGCAGCACGATCAGTCCTGCCGGCCACGCGGACGGGATTCGCGGTCAGCGGCACGCTGTGCGCGGTCCTCTTCACGCTGGATGCGTGCAAGGTCCCGCTCGGCGGTGCGGTTGGCGCGGTCCTCGTCGCGCTGAATCGCGGCGGCATCGCGGTCGGCCTCGCGCTGGGCGCGATCCTCCGCACGTTGCTCGTCGCGCTCAGCCTTGGCCTCCATGGCCTGCTCCTGCTTGGTGAGGGCGATGGGTTCACCGCACTCGCCGACGGCGTCGCCGTGGCCGAGGTGTGCACCGAGCGCACCGCTACCGACGGTCAGCGTCTTCTGGTTGCCGGGGTTACCCGGCGGGCGGTGGCAGACGGTGACCTTGGTGCCTTCTTCCTCAGTGTCGCCGACGTCGAGCGACGCGGAGACAGCGTCGGGGTCGTTGCCCTCGCCGTCGAACTCATCGTCGTAGGTGCCGGTGATGCTCTGGCCAGCGACAGCGGCGAGCACGCCAGCTCCCTCCTCGGAGGTTTCGCCGAGCTCGACGAGACCGCTGAAGATGCCGGTGTGAGAGCCGGTCTCCGTGAGGAGAACGGTGATACCAATCGGGTCAGCCTCACTGGTGACGACGACCTCGATGGTGTCGGGGTCATCGGTGGTGTCGAGATCGCGGTCATCGACGATGACCTGGACGATGT
>JABIST010000101.1 GCA_018700215.1 Dehalococcoidia bacterium
GCATCGTCACGTTGTACTGCATCGAACCGCCCACCACCCCGGCTCCCAGCGCCCACGTCGCCAGGAACAGCGGCTGCGCCTCCGCGTACGAAGCCGCCACAATCAGCACCGAGCCCACCACCAGCCCTGGCGCCAGAATGTTCCGAGGCTCCGTTCGGTCCAAGGCCCGGCCGATCAGCGGCGCCAGCCCGCCCGCCACCAGCAACCCCGCCGAGTACGCCGCACCCAGCAACCCCAGCGACCACCCCTCCGCATCGCGGATCGGTGTCAGCAACACCCCCAGCGTGTAGAGCGGCACCCCATAAGCGCCGATCGTCAGCAACCCCAGCAGAATCGCGTCGCGCCAACGCCCGCCCCAGCCGGTGACGGCTAGCACCGTGCGCCGAGTCCAGCCGACCACCACGCGCACGTTGCCTCCAGATCGATGTGGGGAACCGATATATCAGAACCTCAGGTATTCGCGCAGTCAACCAACTGAGCCGGCTCACTGTCATGGAGTCGCGAACTCAACGATTGTTGATCGAACGCAACATTCTGACAGTTATCTGTCATCAGCGCTTCGTCAGTGAATTGGACGAAGGTCCTCAGGGAAATTCCTGATCAACCGCTTTGCAACGTTCCCCGAAACTTGCCCACGTTGGGAGCCGCAACGCTGCGTGTCCCGCTGCATCAGGTCGGAAGAATCAAGGGGAACTCGATGGCTACTGAAACTTCGAATTTCGATGCCGAGGCGCTGGTCGCGAAACTCACCGGCGGGCGCCGAGTCACCATCGCCGCCAAGCTGCTCGGTGGCTTCGCCGTCATGGTCGCGCTCTTCATGCTCATGGGCTGGGTCAGCATCACCCGCATGGCCAGCATCGACGAAGGCACCAAGCGCATCTTCGAGGAAGACCTCGAAGCACTCATCGCGGTCTCTGAGCTCGAGGAAGAAGCACTCGATGTCGAAATCGAGATGTCCAAGGGCGTTCTCGCCTCGCTCATGGCGAAGGAAGTCGAACACACGAACCCGGAACTCGCCCACGAACTCGAAGCCGAGGCGGAGCACCTGCTCAGCGTCGCCTTCGAGGAGGCTGACCACGTCACCACGCTGATCGCAGACCTCCGCGCCGAGCACGCCCACGCCGCCGCCGAGGGAGCGACCGATCAGCACGAGGCAGAAGCTGCGCCGGCAGAAGAAGCCAGCGACGATCACGCTGCCATCCCGGCCAGCCCAACCGGGCTCGTCCTTGCCGGCGCCGAGCCGGCGGCGGAGTCCGACGACGCGCACAGCGGCGGCTCCATCGAGGAGCTGATTGCTGACCTCGACGCGAATTGGGCCATCTTCCTGCTCGAGGTCGAGGAAGTGCGACACGACGAGGAGCTGGGCCTCGCCTTCGAAGCGGGCCAGGCCATCCTCGGCGGCGAGAGCGAAGAGGCCTTCAAGAGCGCCATCGCCGACATCGGCCAGATCCGCGAACTGCTCGAAGCCGATGCCGCCGCGTCAGCGGCGCAAGCGGACCAGACTTACACGTCCGCGCGCACACTCACGCTTGTGCTGATCGTTGTCGCCCTGACTGTCGCTGCGGTCGTCGGTCTTCTGCTCGCGCGCTCAATTTCGAGCGGCGTCAGCCGTATCGCCCAGGGCATGCTGACCATCGCCGAAGGCGATCTGGAGACCCAGGTCAGCATCGCAACCAACGACGAACTCGGAGACATGGCCAGCTCTTACTCAGACATGCAGGGCTATCTCAAGGAAATGGCTGAGATCGCCACGGCGATCTCGCGCGGCGACGTCAACGTCGCCGTGAACCCGCGTTCCGAGCGAGACGTGCTGGGCAATGCCTCCGCCGAAATGCGCGACTACCTCGGCGAGATGGCCGGCCACGCCGGTCGCATCGCGGATGGTGACCTCACCATCCGCGTAAAGTCCCGCTCTGAAGAAGATGCACTCGCGCACGCGTTCGCCACCATGGTCACCAACCTCCACTCGGTCCTCACAGAGACCCAGGGTGCGGCGGACCAGCTCACCAAGGCCAAGGACCAGCTCTCCGAGATCGCCGAGCAAGCGTCCATCGCCACTCAGGAGGTCGCCCAGACCATCGGCCAGGTCGCCGAAGGCTCATCCGAGCAGGCACAGCGCGTCCAGGAGGTCAACGACGCCGTCGACCGTCTCAGCCGCTCTGCCGATGACCTCGATCAGCAGGCTCGCGAGGAAGTCGCTAGCTCCGCCGGCCAAGTCGCCGCCGGCGCGAACGAAGCTAACGAGGAGTCGCAGACCGCCTCCGAGCGCGCCGAACGCGGAGCCGAAATGGTCGAGCAAACTGTCCAGGGCATCGATCGCATCAAGGTCACCATCGACTCCGCCTCTCAGGAGATCGCCGTGCTGGGCGAACGCTCCCAGGAGATCGGCAAGATTGTCGCCGTGATCGAAGACATCGCGGCCCAGACCAACCTGCTCGCCCTCAACGCCGCCATCGAGGCCGCTCGGGCTGGCGAGCAAGGTCGCGGCTTCGCCGTCGTCGCTGACGAGGTGCGCCAGCTTGCTGAACGCGTCTCCGGTGCCACCCAGGAGATCGCTGGACTGATCGGCGGCGTCCAGGATGGCGTCGAATCATCAGTCAAGGCAATGGAGGAAGGCGTTCGCGAGATGGATGCGGGCACCACCGCAGCCGCTGAGGCGCAGACCTCGCTCGGTGAGATCCTCACCTCCGTTGGCACCGTCGCCCAGCGGATCGGCGAGATCAACAGCGCTGCGACTCAGCTCGAGACCGCCAGCGAGAACATGGTCTCCATCATCTCCGATGTGAAGGAAGTCGCCACCAGTGCCGCCGAGTCGGTCACTGGCATCGCCTCCGTCGCCGAGGAGAACAGCGCGGCTACCGAGCAGGTCTCTGCATCCTCCGAGGAGATGTCTGCGCAGGTCGAAGAGGTCACCGCCTCCACGCTCGAACTTGGGCGCCTCGCCGACAGCCTCAACCGTCAACTCTCAACATTCGATCTCGGAGGGGACGATTCGGCGTCGCCGACCGTTCACCTTGCTGAGGACGAAGCTGAAGAGGAACTCGCCGCCTAGCCCGGCGCCTGCTCGCTGGTACAGAGGGGGGGCGGGGTGTAAGCCCCGCCCCCCTCTGTTTAAGTTCCGCTGCCGGTTCGCCTCTGCGACACCCGCCGGCTACGGCTGCCCCAACTCCGATGCCAGCTCCGCCATGTACTCATTGTCGTGGTACCGCGGGGGCCGCTTTTCGCGGAGTGCGAGCAACGCCTCGCGATGTTGAGCCGTCTTCCGAGATTCGCTGAAGTTGCCACCGGAGCGCCGCTCGATCGTCGAGAGGTCCGAGGCGAGCAGGTCTTCCATCATCATTCGTTTGATGATCGTCAGCGTCGAAGCCGGGTTGTTCGCGATTTCCGCGGCCAGCTCGATTGCCCGGGGGAGCAGATCCTCTGGTTCGACCACCTCGCGCACCAGGCCGAGATCTCGGGCATCCTCGGCGCCCCAGATGCGGCCAGTGAGCATCATCTCCTTGGCGCGCTGGAGACCGACGAGTCGCGGCAGCATCCACGAGCTGGATAGCTCGGGCGTCAGTCCGATCGCCGCGAAGCGGGCAGAGAATCGGGCCTTCGTTGAGGCGAGGATCACGTCGTACCAGAGGATCGACGTGAAGCCGATGCCGACGGCGACGCCGTTGACCGCGGCGATGGTGGGCTTACCTTCGGCCATGTACCAGGGCTCGAACGCAGCGTGCGGCGGCTGCTTCTCGACCGGTGCTTCGCCACCGGTGAAGCTGCGCTCGAAACCGCCGATGTCGGCGCCGGAGCTGTAGGCGCGGCCATTGCCGGTGCAGACGACAGCGCCGATGGTTGGGTCCGCGTTGAAGGCGTCGTACGCCTCGATCCATTCGGCGTACATGGTCTGGTTGAATGAGTTGAGGCTGTCCGGTCGGTTCCAGTACACGATTCCGACGCGACCTTCGTGCTCAACCTGAATAGTCTCGTAGTTCATTGCCTGGGCAGGCTCGTAGATCTCGGGCATGGCACACCTCGTCCGTCGCCTCGTGAGTCGATGAACGAAGTATATGGAGGTCGGGCGGGGAGGACAGCGGAATCAGGCGAGCCCGCCGACGCTGGGGTCACGCAGTCCTCGGAGGTAGTCGATTTGGCCGGCGTGGTGGGCAGCATGGTGGACGAGGCTGTTGAGCCGCACGCCGACCGTGGGCAACGGCTGAAATTGCGGTTCGTCTAGCACTTGATCGAGTGACTCGGCGGTCAGTGTCTCGAGGTATTCATCGGTTCGGGCGGCCACGGCGTCGTAGTACTCCAGCAGCAATTCCGCGCTGGGAGAGTTGACGGCGTTTACCTGGTCGAGCGTCTGGCGGGTGCCGAAATCGCGCGCATCTGGTGGCATGCTGAAGCGCTCGTGCCAGCCGCCATCCGTCCAGAGCTGGCCTTCATCGAGCAGATCGGCAACATGCATGTCCTCAACACGGGCGATGTGCCAGGCGAGCCAACCGATCGGGTTCATGTGGTTGGCTGGCCGGTAGGCGAGTGCGTCGTCGGACATCCCGTCGAGCGCTCGATGGAGCACCCCGCGCCCGCGCCCCAACGAGTCAGCGATCACTTCGCGCTGTTCCATGCGAATACTCCTCGGACCTGTCTCGGGGCTGCTAGCTCAGTAGTTCGACCTCTCCGTCGGGTAGTGGCACCTCGAAGACGTTGAGTGTGAAGGAGACGAGGCCGTAGTAGCCGACGACCCCGATCAGGTCGACCACGCCGCCTTCCCCGAGCGCCGCGACTGCCTGCTGATAGGTGGCGTCGCTCGCGCGGTTTGTTGCGA
>JABIST010000100.1 GCA_018700215.1 Dehalococcoidia bacterium
ACGCCGATCGGCTTCGTGAACTCCTGGCGGCTGCCACCCAATTGCCCGAGGGTTTTCAGTGTCACCGCAAGATCACGCGCTTGCTGGGGCAGCGCCGCGAGATGAGCCTCGGCAGCCGGCCTATGGATTGGTCCATGGGAGAGATTGCTGCCTTCGCCAGCCTGCTAAAAGACGGCTACTCGGTGAGGCTTTCCGGTCAAGACTGCGGGCGGGGCACCTTCTCCCACCGTCACGCGGTGTTCATGGACGTCAAAACGGGTGAGGAGACCTATCCGCTCAAGTCCTTATTTGAGGGGCAGCCGCGATTCGATGCCATCGACAGCTCGCTCTCCGAGGCCGGTGTGATGGGGTTTGAGGTCGGATATGCCTTTGATACCCCTGACGGTCTCGTGATCGGCAACTTCCGAGAGGCGACGGGGCAACGAGCGGATGGATCCGAGTTCCCCGCGGAACTCGCTGTGGCCGAAACTGAGCTGGCCGACGGCCGCAAGCTCTTTGTGGCGGCGATCCGAGATATCACCGAGCGCAAACAGGCGGAGGCGCAACTACAAACGCTCAACTCAGAGCTTGAGACTCGCTCGCATGAGCGGCAGGCGCTGGTACAGCAGCTGCTCTCGGCTCAGGAAGAAGAGCGGCGCACCGTGGCTTACGAGATCCACGATGGCCCAGCTCAGCAGCTGGCTGCCGCTCAGATGTTCCTTGAAGCGTTCGCCTTCGACCAGAACATCGATATGGAAGCTGACAGCGCCGATCACCTCCAGCGTGCGAAGTCGTACCTGGATACCGGGTTGACCGAGACTCGTCGCATTATGTCCGGTCTTCGTCCTGCCCTGCTGGACGATCTGGGTTTGGCCGATGCGCTGCATCAGCTGCTGAACGAGCTAGCAAGTCGAGCCGAAATCCAACTCGAGCTTGATTCCAGCAAGTTGGTGAATCATCTGGCACCGAGCGTGGAGATCACGCTGTACCGCATCGCTCAAGAGGCCGCGACGAACGCGCTGAAGCACTCCGGCAGTGATCGACTACGTGTCGATCTGCAGTCCGATGGTTCCGTGGCGCAGCTGCGCGTGGCGGACTACGGCCGAGGATTTGACCCGAATGCAATTGAGGGCCCGCGGGACGGACATCGTTATGGACTGGTTGGAATGCGAGAGCGGGTCGCACTGCTCCAGGGCCAGTTCGAAATTGATTCTGCTCCCGGACAGGGCACCGTAATCACCGTGACGATCCCGTTGAGTGAGGAAGACTGATGACAACCACCGACGAAGCCGAGAAGCAGCTTCGGGTGATGATCGTCGACGATCATCCTCTGGTGCGTGACGGTATCCGCGCGATGCTTGAATCGTCCGGTATGGCCGTTGTCGCCGAAGCATCATCAGGCGAGGAAGCCGCTGGGCTCGCGGCACAACTGCAACCCGACGTGGTGCTGATGGACATCCGGATGCCAGGAGTCGACGGACTCGAGGCCACTCGACGGATCAAGGAGGCTGCGTCCACGGTGGCAGTGATCATTGTGACGAGCTTCGAGAGCCAGGACTACCTGGTCAGAGCGATCGAGGCCGGTGCAGCGGGCTATGTCCTGAAAGGCGCATCACGTCAGCTCCTGACCGACGCCGTGCGCGTGGTCGTCGAGGGCGGATCGATGTTCGAGCCAGCGATGGTGAGTGCGATGGCGAGTGAGATCGGCTCACGAATCGCGCCGCTCGAGGGTGTGCTCGATGACTTGAATGAGCGAGAGATCCAGGTGCTGAAACTGATCGCGAACGGCTGCTCGAATGCGGAGATCGCAGAGCAGATGAACTACAGCGTCGGGACGATCAAGAACTCAGTGCAGCAAATCATCGAAAAACTCTCCGTCTCAGATCGAACGCAGGCAGCGGTGCTCGCGGTGAGGGCTGGCCTCGGAGTCGAGTAGGTAGCCAGCTGCCCACCGCTCGAGGTTGACCTCGCTCGACGGCTAGTCGAGTCCCTCGTTGGAGTGGCCCGCCGACCAACCAACCTTGGCCACTTGAGACTTATGACATGAAGCCGCGACAGGCATGATTCATGTCGCTCTCCACCACGGTGGTGATGCACACCGGCCCTGTGGACAAAGAGGCATCTGTGACTCCAACCGCACCTGCAGCCAACCTGGACGAGCAGTCATTGGATGACGGCTCATCTGGAACGACGGTCATGGTGGTCGACGACTACGGGCCGATCCGAGAGTCGCTGCGACTCTTCCTCGAACACGTCGTGGGGGTTACCACGGTCCGTGAGACCGGGTATGGGCGAGATGCGATTGAACTGGCGGAGCGAATCCAACCCGACGTGATCATCACAGATGGTCACCTCCCGGATGTCAGCGGCGTTGAAGTGGTGCGCAACATCAGCCGGCTGTCCCCAGCGTCTCGCATGCTGTTCATCAGCGCGGCCGACGACCAGTTCAGCAGCGCGTACGAAGCCGGCGCGGACGCCTGCATGCTGAAAGACAGCAACCTGTTCGACGCGGTCCGCCAACTCCTGCCGGAGCTGGCAACCGGTTCCAGCTCGGTGACCGCGAACCGTTAGACCTCCCCTTCGGGCGCCTGGCACCTAGTGCCGGGTGATCGGCGCACGGAAGCGCCGATCACCCTTCCGACCGAGACTTCCTACACACTACGGAACATCGACCACAGTCCGTGGGAATCCGTCTTCTCCGGTGCCGCGATCACCCTGACGGTGCTCGGCTTGAACCTCGCGGGCGACGCGCTGCGAGACGAGATGGACCCACGCCTCCGAGGTCACTCGCACCCTCGCTTCGCTCCCCCGTTCACCTCGGCGCAACGCACGCGTACAGTGCCTTCAGTCAGCAACCATCCGATGCATCCCCGCTAGAGGTGAACCATGGTCTCCGAGCTCTTCGACTCAAGTCGCTGGCGCGAAGTCGAAGGCTTCGCCTTCACAGACATCACCTACCACCGCGCCGTCGACCAGGGCACCGTCCGAGTCGCGTTCAACCGCCCGGAAATCCGCAACGCCTTCCGCCCCCACACCGTCGATGAGCTGTACACGGCCCTGGAGCATGCGCGGCAATCGACCGATGTCGGCACCATCCTCCTGACGGGCAACGGCCCATCACCCAAGGACGGCGTCTGGGCCTTCTGCTCCGGCGGCGACCAACGCATCCGCGGCAAGGACGGCTACAAGTACGCCGAAGGCGAAACCGCCGACGCCATCGACCCTGCCAAGGTCGGCCGCCTCCACATCCTGGAGGTCCAGCGACTCATCCGATTCATGCCCAAGGTCGTCATCGCCGTCGTCCCCGGCTGGGCCGCCGGCGGCGGACACAGCCTCCACGTCGTCTGCGACCTCACCCTCGCCTCAAAGGAGCACGCCGTCTTCAAGCAGACGGACGCCGACGTCGCCAGCTTCGACGCCGGCTTCGGGAGTGCCTACCTGGCGCGCCAGGTGGGGCAGAAGCGCGCTCGGGAGATCTTCTTCCTGGGCGCCGACTACAGCGCGGACGATGCGGAGTCCTGGGGTGCGATTAACCGGTCCGTCCCACACGCTGACCTCGAGAACGTCGCGCTGGACTGGGCGAAGACGATCAACGAGAAGAGCCCCACGGCACAGCGGATGCTGAAGTTCGCGTTCAACATGATCGACGACGGTCTGATCGGGCAGCAGATCTTTGCGGGCGAGGCGACTCGCCTCGGCTACGCGACCGACGAGGCGCAGGAGGGGCGCGACGCGTTCCTCGAAAAGCGGGACAAGGACTTCAGCGACTTCCCGTACCACTTCTAGTCACGGTCACGGCACTCCCGCTCAATCAGCCGCTTCCCAATTCAGACTGACCACGCGCGTCGGCCTGTCGAACCCCTTGAGCTGCAACTCTTCGACCTCGCCGAAGGCGAAGCGCTTCCCGATCGCCAGCTCGCGCACCGCATCCGATACACAAATGTGACCGGCAGTCGCGCTGTCGCACAGCCGCGCAGCAAGCTGAACTGCCGCGCCAAACAGGTCGCCAGCTTCGGTCACCGGCTCGCCAGCTCCGATCCCGATCCGAACACGGAATGGCTCACCGTCGGCTGCAGCCGATTCGTTGTGCACCTGAACCCCCCGCTGCACCGCAATCGCGCCGCTCAGCGAGTCAGTCACCGACTCAAACGAAGCCATGATCCCGTCGCCCGTGTGCTTCACCTCGACACCTCGATGCTGATCGAGGGCGCCTCGAATAATCGAATCGTGCTGTCGCAGCAGTTTCATCGCGCCGTCGTCGCCCAGCCGCTGAGTCAGGCTCGTCGAGCCCTCCATATCGGTGAACATGATCGCGCGGAACGCGGGCCGCGCCTCCCCTGACACCGTCGGATCGACGATCCGTCCGAGGAACGTTTCAACCATGCCGCGGTCCACTGGAATGATGTCGCTCGGGAGCATGCCGTGCGATGCCTTGTGCACCGCCAGCGCCCGCTCGGGGTCTGGCGCGTCCACCAGGCAGAACGCCGAGTGCTGGTCGTAGTCGAACCAGTACGACAGGTACTTCACCCCGTACTCATCCTGGATCGCCAGATCCTGCAGGTGCGCTGCTGCAACATCCTCGGCCGTCGCACCCGGCAGATCGTGCCGATCCATGTAGTAGGGCATCGCGCCTCCTCGAATACTCGATGATACCCCGCTAGGCCGCTCCTACCCCGCCGCGAAGCGGTTGTACGTTGGCGTCACCAGGATCTCGTTCAGCGTCACATGCGGCGGCTGCTGCGCGACGAAGAGGATCAGGTCGCCCAGATCCTCCTGCTGCAGAATCCGCGCCTTGTCTTCGTCGCTCACCGGCACCGGCCGGTTGTCGAGGATCGGCGTCGCCACTTCACCCGGACAGATCGCCGTCGCTCGAATCCCGTTGTTGCGCTCCTCCACCAACAGGCTCGCATTCATCGCGTTCATCGCGTGCTTCGCCGAGGTGTATGCCGGCCCGGTCAGCGCGCTGACGCCCTTGGCGGCCATCGAGGAGACATTGATCACCAGGCCCCCGCCCTGCGCGCGCATCATTGGCAACACCGCGTGACAGCAATAGAACGCTCCATCGAGGTCGATCCCAATCACCTGGTTCCAGCCGTCCACCGAAACGTTGGACCAGTTCCGCTCCTTGACGTTGATGCCCGCGCTCAGCACGGCGATGTCGATCCGCCCGAAGCGTTCCTTGATCCGTCCGACCACGGCCGCGACGTCCGCCTGGTTCGATACATCGAGCGGCTCGACCATCACTTCGCCGCCGGCGGCCGTGATCTGCGCCGCGACCGCCTCGAGCGGCTCGACTCGCCGGCCAGAGAGGACGACCTTGCAGCCGGCCTCCGCCAGTTTCAGTGCGCCGGACTCGCCGATACCGGTGCCGGCTCCGGTGATCCATGCGACCTGTCCTGTGATGTCCTGCATGAGCAGTTCCTTTCGTCGATCTCTGTTCTACACCCGCCGCGCCGCGGCCCACTGCGATACCGCCGAACCCGCAATCACCAGCGCCAGCCCCGCAAACAGCGTGGCACTGAGCGCCTCGTCCAGTACCACGCTCGCGAGCAGCACACCCCACACCGGTGTCGACAGCGACAGCGCGGTCACTCCCGATGGCAGGTAATGCTTGATCAGCCACATGTTACCGATGAACCCAAACCCCGCGATCACCCCGCCCTGGTACAGCACCGACACCACCAGCCGCTGGCTAATCACCCAAGCGTCACGCTCGAGCACTAGCCCCGCTACAAGGAAGAACGCGATTCCCACCACCGTCTGCGTCAACAGCAGCTTCGGCAACGCCACCGCCTGCGACGCGATCGCCGTGTACACCTGCCGCCCCCCCAGCAGCACCGCCGAACCAAGCATCAACCCGTCGCCCAACAG
>JABIST010000097.1 GCA_018700215.1 Dehalococcoidia bacterium
ATCACCAGCCGCACCCCGGAGCGATCAGTCAGCTCCCCAAACGCCCGAATCAAGATGTCCAGCCCCTTCAGCGGCTCCACCCGACCCACCGCCAGGATCACCCGCTCATCCACCGGCATCCCCAGCGACGAACGTGCCTCTGTTCGGGACCCCTGCGCGGTACGCGCATCTCCACGTAACGGCGAGAACCGCTCCGGGTCCACACCCAGCGGAATCACCTCAATCTGCGCCGCCGGCACTCGATAAATCTGCCGCAGCAACCGCCGCTCGTACTCCGTCGCCGCAACCACCTTGTCCAGGCTCTGCACCAGCCGCCGCTCCCCGGCCAGCCGTTCCGCCGGCTCATGCTCCGATGCACGCGCCCGCAGCTTGATCTCCCCCAGCGTGTGGAACATCCCCAGGTGTGGCACATCCCAGTCCGACGCCAGCTCCTCGCCAGCCACGCCCGACAGCCAGTAGTGCGAATGCAGCACGTCGTAGCGCACACCCTCGCTCGCCGCGAACGCCGCCACCCCGTCGGCAAACTCCGAGGTCAGCGCAATTAGCTCATGCTTATGTAGCGGAGCCACCGCCCCCGCCTCGATCTGAATCAGCCGCGCCCCCGGCGCGAACTCCACCACCGCCGGCGTCTCCGCATGCTCCCGACGCGTAAACACGTCTACCGATGCGCCATCGCGCGCCAGCCGTGCCGAAACCTCGCGCACGTACACATTCATCCCACCCGTCGCGGCGCCACCCAGCGGCGCCAACGGCGACGTGTGAAACGACAGGACGGCAACACGTGGGGACAACGTCATCGGGGCTCTACTATCCAGTGCTTGGAAACGTCCGGGCGCACTCGTCGTCCCGGCGTTCAGCTCGCGGGAGGCGCAGTACAAATGCGTGCGCCTCGAACCTAAATCATATCACGACCAATTCAGTCAGGAATATCAGCCCCAGACTGCGTGATCACTGTCTGACCTCAGCGCTTCCGGTCCACCCGACTCAAGAACCGCGCCTCATCCACCACAAACCGCGTGTGCGTCCCGTTCCCCACACCCTCCGCCTCATCCGCCGCCGTCCACGAAAACTCGTACCGAGGCGCCTCCGCCTCCTCCACCCGCACCGTCACCGTCACCCGCTTCCCCTCCGGTGTCGCCGCCGTGTGATTGATCGTGATCTGCGCCCCCACCGAGGTCTGCCCACTCTCGACAAACCCGTGCAGCCACTCCGCCGCCGTCTTCTCCACCAGCGCACCCAGCGAAGGCGTGCTGAACACATCCGGTGTCCCATCCACAATCACGCTCGCGAAGTGCTCCGGCCCCACCACCAGACTCCCCTGCACCTCGTCGCCCACCTGCGGTCCCTCGTTCGTCATCGTCTGCCTCTCCTCTATCGTCACATCGTCCGCGCCGCCAGCACGATAGCCGATCTGCGCCTCACCCCACCTCTGTAACCACGCACATGGCGAAATCAACACCGCGGCACCGAGCTCCGCCAGCAACTCGGCCTCGGCACCTTCGCCGGAGCCCGCAACTCAAGCTGAACCGCCGCACCCAACAACGGAGCCCCGCTCTCGCGGGGCTCCGCCTGCAATCCGCCGAGGTCGCCAGCGACGTTAGTCGGTCACAGCCGCCGCTCGCACCGCGTCCACATTCGGGCGCGCATCGGTCGACCGCACGTCGCGCCCGTCCGGTCGCACATCCGACGGCGTGCCAACGAAGATCCGCTTCGCCTGCAGGTTGTGGTCACCGAGTTCCTCGCCAACTGCCAGCACCCGACTCCCCTCCTCAATCGAGGAGCAATCGATCCGCGCATCGCGCGTCTGGCAGACCGTCTCCGCGTCGAAGTGCACGTTCGCGGTCCCATCGCGCGTATCCACTGCCAGCACCTGGCCGTGGTTCGCCGTCACAACGCCGCGCACCCGCGCCAGCTCAGGCTGCTCCGCCGGCACGTGCACGCCGATCACTCGCGCCTGCAGCGTGCTGCCATCGAGGCGGCCCGCAGCCACGATCCGGTTCCCCGGCTCCAACCGGTCGCAATCGATCCGGTTCTCGCGCGTCCGGCATGTCGTCTCGTCGGTCCACTCGACGTTCACGATCGTGCCGTCACGCGTCTCAACCACCAGCGTCTGTCCACTCTCGGACTGAACCACGCCAGCGATCTTGGCGAGGTCGTGCGCTCGCACTCGCGCCTTGATCACGTCCGCCTGGAACTGACCACTGCCGCCGGAGTAACTGCCGGCCGCTCCCACCAGCATCCCCGGCTCGATCGCGTCACAGTCGGCGGCCGCGCCGCCAATCAAACACTCCGTGTCGGGCGACCAGTGCACATCAACCTCGCCCTGCCGCGTACGCAGCACCAGCGTCTGCCCATGCTCGCCCGTCACGAGGCCGACGACACGCTCCCGATGATCGCCGTCCGGATGCGACTCCGCGCTCGCAACCGACGAACCCAACGCCACCAGCGGCAAGCTCATCACCGCCGCAATCAATATCTTCTTCAACATCGAACTGATCCCCTCATCATCAAAGTGATTCAGCTCCTACAACGAACGCCGCGCGAATCCGTTTGGGTCCCCTCGAAACAGCCCATGCCATCGCGCTATTTCGCCCGAACGCCCTACGCCCAGGAACCTCCTACCCACCTCCGTCCGCCACCGGGCTGGGCCTCGGCACAGCGTCGCGTATTCTCTGCCAGTCGCACCAAGCGCACGCAGGGAGCCCCACATGACGCTGTCGAAGATCCTCGTAGCCAACCGCGGCGAAATCGCCGTCCGCATCCTCCGCGCCGCCCGCGAACTCGATATCGCCACCGTCGCCATCCACTCCGAGGACGACGCCAGCTCCCCCCACCTCCGCACCGCCGACCAGACCCACCCCCTCCGAGGCACCGGCGCGGCCGCCTACCTCGATATCGACCAGATCGTCACCGCCGCCGTCGACCTCGGCTGCGACTCCATCCACCCCGGCTACGGCTTCCTCGCCGAAAACGCCGATCTCGCCCGCGCCTGCGAGGCCGCCGGCATCACCTTCGTCGGCCCCTCCGTCGAAGCCCTCGAGCTGTTCGGCGACAAGTCCCGAGCACGCGCACTCGCCGAATCCGAGGGCGTCCCCGTCCTCCCCGGCAGCGACGGCGCGGTCAGCCTCGAGCAGGCCCAGGCCTTCCTCGCCAGCCTCGGCGATGGCGGTGCCCTCGTCGTCAAAGCCATCGCCGGCGGCGGCGGCCGCGGCATGCGGGTCGTCACCAGCCCCAACGAACTCGCCTCCGCCTACGAACGCGCCCGCTCCGAAGCCGCCGCCGCCTTCGGCAACGACGCCGTCTACGTCGAGCGCCTGATCACCCGCGCGCGACACATCGAGGTACAGATAATCGGCGACACCACTGGCACCATCAGCCACCTCGGCGAACGTGAGTGCAGCGTCCAACGACGCCACCAGAAGGTCGTCGAGATCGCCCCCAGTCCCAGCCTCACCCAGCCACAACGCGACGCGCTCACTGCAGCCGCCCTGAAGCTGGCCAACGCCGCCAACTACTCCAGCCTCGGCACCGTCGAGTTCCTCGTCGACGAACAGTCGCCCGATAGCTCCGAACTGAACTTCTCCTTCATCGAGGCCAACGCCCGTCTCCAGGTCGAACACACCGTCACCGAAGAAGTCACCGGTATCGATCTTGTCCAGGCCCAGCTCCGCATCGCCGGCGGCGAATCGCTCGCCGATATCGGCCTCAACCAGCCCTCGATCCCCGCGCCCCGCGGCTTCGCCATCCAGGCCCGCGTCAACGTCGAGCGCATGGAGCCGGACGGCAATATCCGCCCCGCCGGCGGCCTGATCACAACGTTTGAACCACCCTCCGGCCCCGGCGTCCGCGTCGATAGCTACGGCCGCCAGGGCTACGCCACCAACCCCAACTTCGACTCCCTGCTCGCCAAGGTCATCGGCTACTCCACCGCCGGGTTCCCCGAGGCCGTCCGTCGCACCAGCCGCGCGCTCCACGAGTTCGAGATCGGCGGCATCGACACCAACATCCCCTTCCTCCAGAACGTCCTCGAACACGAGGCCTTCCTCGGCGGCACCGTCCACACCCGCTGGGTCGAAGACGAAATCGCCACCCTCGCCGCCCCCCGCGACACCTCCGAGGATGCTGCGTCCGCCGCGGCCACTGGTGCCGGCGCCGCGCTCGACACCCGCGATCCGCTCGCCTCGCTCGAGTATTTCCGCTCTGGTGGCGGCACCCGTTCAGCCACCGACACCCCCGCAGAGCCCGTCGGTCCGCCCAACTCCGACCCCGTCCGCGCCCCACTCCAGGGCACCATCACCGAGATCAACATCTCCGAGGGCGACGCAGTCCTCGAGGGCCAGCAGCTCTTCGTCATGAGCGCCCTCAAGATGGAACACGTCGTCTACGCCCCGGCCGGCGGCATCATCCGCCAGATCACCGTCTCCCTCGGCGGCGTCGTCTACGAAAACCACCCCCTCGCCTTCCTCGAAGCCATGGACGTCGGCGACGCCATCGATGACACACGCCCCGAGGCTGACCTCGACTACATCCGTCCCGAACTCCAGGCCCTCTTCGATCGCCGCCAGTTCCTCCTCGACGAAAACCGCCCAGAGGCCGTCGAACGCCGCCACAGCCGCAACCGTCGCACCGTCCGCGAAAACATCACCCAGCTCATCGATCCCGGCACCTGGATCGAATACGGCGGCCTCGTCATCGCCGGTCAACGCCGCCGCCGCTCCGTCGAAGAGCTCATCCGCAAGAC
>JABIST010000290.1 GCA_018700215.1 Dehalococcoidia bacterium
CCGCCAACACCCAACCCGCACCCACCAACACGCCGGCCCCAACGGCCACGATCACAGCAACGCCAACTCCCACAGCCACACCCGAACCGACACCACCCCCGCTGACTTCCGATGATGCCGCCACCTTCTTTGAAGCACTCATCGACGCCCTCGTCTCTCACGACGTGGACTTCCTTGCTGCCAACCTCCATCCAGACGTCGCTCAGCGCTATGGCGAAGACACCTGCACCGCCTACCTCGAGTCAGTACCTGCCGAAACCTCAATTCAGGTGCGTTCCATCGATGGCCCCGTCCCGTGGGACTGGACCACCAACGACGGCTTCGTCGCCACCTACCAGAACACCTGGAGCGTCGAGATCGAACGTCTCGCAGGTAGCCAAACCCTGGTCCAGGTCATGCATATCTCGGAAGTCGACTACCGCATCGTCTGGTTCACGGACTGTGGCGAACCGGTCAGCAGCTAGTGAGGAGACCCACGATGACAACGAATCTCCGTCGCATCACGAGCGCGGCCGTGATCAGCCTCGTTGCGCTCGCCTTCCTCTCTAGCTCGCCGTCCCGGACCGCAGCCGATGAACACGAGACAGGCGACGCCTGCATTGGTGTGAAGCACGGCAACAACAGTTCCGACATCCTGCTCGCGATCAGCACCACACTTGATTCCGATGCGAAGCTGTTCGTCACCCTTCAGAACGGCGTCGTCACTGAAGACTTTGGAGTCCCGGATGATCAGGGACGTGTCGGCCTCCTCTTCCCGATCTACAGCTACGGCGACTACGAAATTACCTCCGTCACCGCCACGACGCCTGAAGGCAGCGACCTCACCTTCCCCACCGACGCCTTCGGCAGCACGACGATCTCCATCGGACCCGATGAAGTCCCCTGCGACGTAGACCAACTGGAACCGCTTGCTGCAGCGCCACTCACTCCCACCGCCACACCCGTCACCACAGAGTCACCAACAGCATCGCCAACCGAATCAGCCACGACGACTGCCACTGAATCCGCCACCCCCGTGCCGATCAGCGATTCGAGCGAAACCGCTTCGGAAGACGGAGCCAGTTTCCCCATCCTCCCAGCGTTGTTCATCATCGCTGGCCTCTTCATCGCCCTCCTCGGCGGCCTCTTCTTCTGGGGAGCCTTGCCGCTGACGACGCCGACACGGTCCCGCCCCCGACGATCCACGCCCCCACGCGAAACCCCCACCGTGATCACACCCGAAGCTCGCGAGGTGATCCAGGCCATCTACGCTGGCGTCGACGCCGAAGGCGTCCGCATCGCCGGCCTCTCCCAGATCATCGAGGCCCACGATACCCTCATCGGCCCGAAAGACTCAGCCGGCG
Organism: Dehalococcoidia bacterium; assembly: GCA_018700215.1. Lineage (GTDB taxonomy): Bacteria > Chloroflexota > Dehalococcoidia > UBA2979 > UBA2979 > JABIST01. The sequence goes on from JABIST010000290.1 coordinate 1,344, forward strand.
TGAATATCGGCCAGACGGTGGAGATTTCGGTCGCGCTGGACGCCAACGGAAAGCCGATCCCGCGGATCGAAGACCGCGACGAATTCCAACCAGCCAGCTCGGTCATGACCATCCGCGTCACCCCCCACCAGGAGCACGGCGGCGAATTCTGGCGAGCGACAGTTCAGATCTGGGACGTCGATACCGCGCGCCTCGAGTTCGGCCAGAGCTCCGGGGCCACCAGCGCTGAACATGCCGCACTCACCGAAGGTCGCCCAACCCACGAGTACGGCAACGACCCCGAATACCACGCCGCGATGCTCGACCTCGAGGCGACAACCGTCGCAGATGCGGTCGCCCAGGCCCTCGGCGGCGCTGCCTCAGGTGGAACCGTCGTGCCGCCACCTCGCTAGACTCAGCTATCCACGACCATCGATGAGAGGCGACATCAACCGATGCCCACAATCCAATCGGCCACCGGACCGATCGACACCAATGACATGGGATTCACGCTCACCCACGAGCACGTCCTCGTCTCCTCGCCCCCGATCCTCCTCCAGTACCCTGACCGCTTCGACCTGGACGCAGATCTCGCCATCGCCGTTTCCAACCTCAAAGCGGCCTACGAGGCCGGTGTCCGCACCATCGTCGACCTGACGCCCATCACCCTCGGCCGCAACGCGCCGCACATCCGCAGCGCGGCTGAACAATCTGGCGTGCAGATCATCGTCGCGACCGGCCTGTACTACTACCACGACGTCTATTTCAGCGTTCAGCCCACCGACGCCATCACCGACCTCTTCGTCGAAGATATCGAACAGGGCATCGGCGACACCGGCATCCACGCCGGCGTGATCAAGGCAGCCACCGAGCCAGAGATGACCAGGCTCAACGAACGCTTTCTCCGTGCCACTGCCCGCGCCCACCGCCGCACCGGCGTCCCAATCGGCACCCACACCTTCCCGGAGGCCCAGACCGGCCTGGACCAGATCCGAGTCTTCCAGGAAGAAGGCGTCGACCTCGGCCGCGTCATCATCGGCCACTCAGACGACTCCGACGACATTGATTACCTCGACCAGATCATCCAGTCAGGCGCCTACTGCGGCATGGACCGCATCGGCCTCCCCAACCCCCGCACCAGCGAGCAGCGCGCCGACATGATCGCCGCCCTCATCCAGCGCGGCCACGCCAACCGCATCACCCTCTCCCACGACGCTGGCCGCATGCACGGATTCTCCGAGGAAGTAAAGGCCGAACGCATCCCGGACTGGCGCTACACCTTCGTCCCCCTCGAATTCTCCCAACTCCTCCGCGACCGAGGCGTCTCCGACGACACGATCGAACAAATGACCGTCCACAACCCGCGTACCATTTTCGAGCAAACCCAGCCCTACTAGCCGTCGCCCGCCGGATCCCGAGGAGCCCGCCATGCCGTTCAACATCAACCACATCCACCTCAAATCCACCGACCCGAAGGCAACCGCCGACTGGTGGGTGAACGCCTTCAACTTCACGATCGACTCCGACGCGGTCCGTGAGAGCGGCGACCGCTTCATCTCCTGTGCCAGCGAAAACGGCATCCGCGTCAACATCTCCGAGCCGATGGCGGGCCAAACCTTTGCCCCGGGCGACGCCGGCCTCCGCTACGGCCTCGAGCACTTCGGCCTCGACTCCGCTGACCTCGAAGCCGACATCGCCCGTCTCGAGACGCTCGGTGCCACCCTCCTCGACGGCCCGATCGAGATGAGCCCGACCGTCCGCATCGCATTCATCGAGGTGCCAGAGAACGTCCGCGTCGAGCTGATCGAGCGCAGCGAGTAGTCGCCGCTACTGCCCCCGCGCCCGTGCCAGCGCCTCTTCACTGAACTCGGTGCCCACGAGGCCCGCGTCCATCTGCTGCTGCTGCCACTCATCCGAGTAGCCCAGCAACTCTTGGTACACGTACTCATTGTCTTCGCCTAACTTCGGCGGATGCCGTCGTGCCGGCATCGAGGTGGCAGCAAACTCAAAGAGCCGGCCCGGATAGTCAATCGTCCCAAAGTCATCTCGGTAGATCGGCTCGAACCAGTCCCGCGATCGAAGCTGTGGACAGTTGAACGCGTCGGCATCATCCTGCACCGGGCCAGCCGGCACCCCTGCTGCCACCAGCACCTCGAACAGCTCCTCGCGACTCCGCGTCGATGTCGCCGCCTCCACCGCGCGGTCCAGCTCCCGACGTCGCGCCCACCGTCTGGCCGCCGTCGCCAGTTCCGCATCCGACGCAAGTTCGTCCAACCCCAACGCTCCGCATAGCGCGAGCCAGTGATCGTCGCTCTGCACGTCGATCGCGATCCACCGATCGTCCCCGGTGCAGCGATACACGTTCTGCGGCGCACGCGTTCGATGATCGTTCGCCACCGACTCCCGCACACGGTCGTTCATCTGATAGTCCAGGTACTCGATGCCCATGAGCTGCATGAACGCCTCAGCCTGCGGGATCTCCACTTGCTGCCCCTCGCCCGTCCGCGCCCGATGTCGCAGCGCCACTACCGCCGCGAACGCCGCCGTCAGCCCGGCTACCGAGTCACAGGCATACGTCTCGCCTGCCATCTCCGGTGTCGCGTTCGGGTACGCGCGCAGGATCAGATGCCCGGCCATCGCCTCCAGGTGATTCCCCCAGCAGCGGTAGTCTCGGTAGTCGCCGGTCAGCCCCAGCCCCGGCATCCGCACATAGATCAACCGAGGGTTAATCGCACTCAGCTCCTCATACGTCAGCCCCAGTCGATTGATCGTGTCCGGCACGTTGTTCTCGACGATCACGTCCGTCGATTTCACCAACTCAAGGAACGCCGCGCGCCCCTCCGGCGTACGTACATCGCCCGTGAACGACCGCTTGTCGAGGGCGGAGCAGTTGAAGTTCACGGCTCGATTCCACGGTGGGTCGTCTGGATTCCCGCCCATCCAACCTTCACGAGTCACGTTGAACGGCCGCGTTTGCGGCTGCACCGTGTTGATCGGTTCCATCTTGATTACTTCGGCACCCCACTCCGCCATCAGTTGGCTCGCGAACGGCCCCGCCCACACCACCGCCATGTCCAGCACCCGAATGCCCGCGAGCGGCAACCCCAGCCCACTTACCCCAACCGAGGCGTCCCTATCTACCGAGTCCGGCGCCTCCCGTTCTAGCTCCTCCAGCTCGCGCATCACCTCGTCGTGATGCTCATCGAGCAGCGGCGCCCGCCGCGCCACCGGTCGAGGTGATGCTGACAGCACTGCGGGCCGCCCGGGGTAGTCCAACTCACCCGCAACCGGATGCTCGATTCGTTCCCACAGCCCGCGTGCCCGGAAGTTCGGATCGGCCAGCGTGTCCGCCACCGTATATACGGCGCCGCCCAACACACGATGCTCTTGCGCAATCTTCAGCGCCTCGCGCATCTCGTATTGCATCGCCCACGCGAGGTAGGCCGCCTCAATCTCATCCACCAGCTCCAGCGGCACCTCGGGCCCCGGCAATCCGATCTCCGGCCGCGCAGCCAGGTCGGGCCGCCCCACCATGTTCAGCATCGCGTTCAGTCGATCGAACCCCAGCAGATTGATGAACCCGTCCAGGCACGGCTTCACCCCGCTCGCGATCGCGAAGGCCGCCGGACGGCGCTCCGCGATGTAGCCGTTGTACGCATGCCCCAGCAGATTGAGCTGCCGTCGGTCCTTGCCCCCCGTCTGCGTCTCGTAGATCGAGACATCGATCGAATCGCCGCCTCCACCCGCCTCTGCTCGAAGTACCGCAAGCATCGTCGCGAACGCGCCGGCAAGGCCAGCCTGCCACAGCGCATAGTCGCCACCGAGGCGCAGCGGCTCTCGCTCAGCGTGCCCCGTCGCGTACACCGCGCCGCCCATCGACTGCAGCACCAGATCGCTCTCTGGCAGCCCGGCGTACGGCCCCGTCTGTCCGAACGGCGTAATCGAACACGTCACCAGCTCCGGTCGATCTGCACGCAATTCCTCCAGATCCAACCCCAGCTCGGCCAACCGCCCCGGCGTCAGGTCCTCCAGCACCACGTCGCTCACCCGCGCCAGTCGTCGTGCCAGCTCGATGCCATCGAAACTCTCGAGGTCGGCCACCACGCTCCGCTTGTTGGTGTTGAACAACAGGAACGGCGCGCTCGCCTCGGTGTTCGGCCCATCCCCCGGGAACGGCCCTTCGTGCCGCGCACGGTCACCGCCCGGAGGCTCCAGCTTCGTCACCGTCGCTCCGAAATCGGCCAGCAGCTTCGTCGCGTGTGGCCCCGCGATCCCGGTGGTCAGATCAAGGACTCGCAACCCCTCGAGTGGTGCTGTCATCGTGCGCCGCTCAGCTACGCGGCTTGGAACGCGGACCGAAGGGCTCTGGCAAGAACGGCTCATCGCGTGCCTTCAGGAACGCGCTGAACCCGCCGGTCGCCTGCGCCGCCTCCATGTGTTCCAGATCCGGTCCATCGTTCTCCGCCTCGACAATCGTCGAGAGCACGCCGTTCATGTTCAGCGCCGCCCGCAACCCCATCGCATCCAACCCCAGCGTTGTGATCGCCTTGTTCAGCCGCACCGATTCGCTCGGCACCTTCGCCAGCCGCTCCGCCAACGCCCGGGCGCGCTCGATCAACTGGTCATGTGGCACGATCTCGTTGATCGCGCCAATCCGTAGCGCCTCCGCCGCATCGAAGTGATCGCCCGTCAGCGCGTACCGATGTGCATTCTTCCAGCCGCACAACAGCGCGAACAGCACCGTCGTATTCGAGGTCATCCGAATCTCTGGCTGCCCGAACACCGCCTGGTCCGATGCGAGCGTGATGTCGCACGCCAGCGAGTACCAGAAGCCACCGCCGATACACCACCCGTTGATCGCCGCGATGATCGGCTTCGGGTGCCCCATCACGTTCATGATCATGTCCGGGTTCCGCATCGCGGAATCCCACCACGTCTTCAAGTGCTTGCTCGTCGGCAGTCGCTCGCGCCCGACCCCACCGCCCGAGATGTCGTAGCCCGCGGAGAACGCGCGCCCCGCTCCCGTGAGGATGATCGCCCGCACCGAGTCGTCCTCACCGGCCTCATCCAGCGCGGCGTGCAGTTCGCGCTCTAGCGGCGGAGATAGCGCGTTCAGCGCGTCGGGTCGGTTCAGCGTGATCGTCAGCACCGCCCCGTCCTGCTCGTACAGTACGTGCTCGTAGTCGCCCATCAGATCTCCTTCACTACCGTCGAATGTCGCCCCGGCGGCATTGTAGACGTGCCAGCCCGGCCAGCATTTCCACAGATGCGCACCTACTCCTCGGACGCCCCGACTTCATCCGCCAGCACGTCGAGTCCTGAACCGTCTACGCGATACGTCAGCCACTCCTGCTGGTGACTCATCCCCAGCCGCTCGTAGAACGCCCGCGCCGGGTTCCAGTCCAACACCGACAGCTCCACCCGCGACGAACCACGCTCCCGCGCGATCGCCGCCACCGACGCCATCAGCGCGCGTCCCACCCCGGCCCCGCGCGCTTCATCGAGGACGAAGAGATCCTCGATGTGAATCCCGGCCGTCCCCTCCCACGTCGAGTAGTTCATGAAGAACAACGCGAATCCGACTGGCTCACCGCTCAGCTCTGCAATCAGCGACTCGAACCGTGGCGTCGCCCCGAACCCATCGCGCACGATCTCCGCCTCGGTCACCTTCACGCTCGACAGCGGCTCGTGCTCGAACTCCGCCAGCCCTCGGATGAACCGCACGATCGTCGAAGCATCCTCAGGCGTAGCCGGACGGACTCGGACCTCTGACACAAGCTGCCTCTCTACGCGTGGACCGCCGGCTGCCGCTGGTAGTGCAGCGTCGCCTGCTCGAACGCGTGCGCGATTCGCAGCAACTCGACGTCGCCACGCGGCTTACCCACGATCTGCAGCCCCACCGGCAACCCCGTGGAGGTGAATCCAGCCGGTACCGAAATCGCTGGCAGTCCCGTAACCGAGACGGCACAGCAAACCGTCATCCAGTCGATGTACGTCGGGAGCTCGACTCCGTTGATCTCGCCGATCCACTCCGTGTCGATGCTGAAGGGCGCCACCTGCGCCGCCGGGAGGATCAGCGCGTCGTACGTCTCGAAGAACTCCGCTACCCCCGAGTAGATCTGCGCCCGCAGCAGCTCAGATCGCATGATCTCCTCCGAGGTCAGTGCGAATCCTCGCTCGATGTTCCAGACCGCCGTCTCCTTGGCGTGTGATCGCCAGTCCGGCACCGTCTCATCGAGCGTTCGTCCGAGGTTGGAGAGCCCCGCCGCCCGCTGCACGTGGAACACCTCCATCGCCCGCGACAGATCCGGCGCGGCCTCATCGACCGTCCAGCCCAACCCTTCGAACACTGCGGGCGCCTGCGCGATTACCGACGCAACCTCCGGCTCGATCGGCAGCCCATGCAGGTTCGGGCTATACGCGATCCGCCGAGGCCGAGCACTACCCGAGCCAGCCCCGTCCGAGACAATCTCACGAAAGGTCGCCCCTGGCTCTGGAAGCGCCAGCGGATCAATCGAGTCGGGCCCTGCCTGCGCGGAGAATAGCAGCGCGGCATCGGCCACCGTCCGCCCGATCGGACCGCCCGTCGATATCCGACCAAGCCAGTTCGCGGCACCTCTCGGAGGCACCCGTCCAATCGATGGTCGCAGGCCGACGACATTGCAGAATGAAGCTGGGTTCCGCAGTGACCCGCCCATGTCGCTGCCATCGGCGACCGCCAGCATCCCCGTCGCCACCGCCACGGCAGCACCACCGCTGCTGCCGCCCGGCGTCCGAGTCACGTCATACGGGTTGAGCGTCGCGCCAAAGAGGCTATTGAACGTATTCGATCCCAGGCCGAACTCCGGCGTATTGGTCTTGCCGATGAACAGCGCACCCGCAGCCCTCAGTCGAGCCGGCATCCGCCCATCAACCGTCGCCACCCGATCGCGATACGGAACGAACCCAGACGTCGAAGGGAAGCCGGCGGCATCACTCAGATCCTTGATCGCCATCGGGACGCCGTGAAGCACTCCCCGGTCGGCCATCGGAACGCGATCCGCTTCGGCGGCCAGCGTCAACGCGTCCGCTCGAGGTAGCAGACTCACGATCGCGTTCAGTCGAGGGTTCACCGCATCGATGCGATCGTAGGTTTCCTCCATCACCTCGACTGCGGACAGCTTCCCCGTCTGCAGTGAATCGGCGAGGTCCGTGGCGCTATCCCACATCACGATCTCCGAGCCTCGCCTAGAAGCGCGTGTAGCCGCCGTCGATCACGAACTCGTCGCCCGTGTGGTATTCGCTCGCGTCACTCATCAGGTAGACGGCGAGACCACCGAAGTCCGCGCCCTGTCCCCACCGGCGCTCCGGGATGCGCTTCTTCACGGCTCCCTCGAACACCTCGCTCCCAAACGACCGCTCAGTCATCGGCGTCTCAATCCAGCCCGGGATGATCGTGTTCGACGTAATCCCGTAGCGCGCCAACTCAACGGCCAGCCCTCGCACCATCGCGATCATCGCACCCTTGCTCGCGGCATACGGCTCACTCCTCGGCGCCCCGTGAACCGTCGACACGCTCGAGGTGCCAACCAGCCGACCGCCCTCGCCGCGTTCCACCATGTGCTTCGCAGCAGTGCGGAACGTCCAGAACACCCCATCCAGGTTCACCGCCAGCACCCGTCGCCATTCTTCCGTCGTGATGTCGACGAACGGCGTCCCGTTGCCCCCAATGCCTGCGTTCGCATAGCAGCCATCGACTTTGCCGAAGTGGCTCACCACCTCGGCAAACGACGATTCCACCGCAGCCTCGTCCGAGACATCGCAACGCATCGCGATCACGTTGGAGCCGCTCGCCTTGAGCTGCTCCAACGCCGCGGCATTCTTCACCTCGTTCGTCCCCCAAATCGCCACCCCGGCTCCGGCCTGAGCCAGCGCCTCGGCCATCCCGAGACCAATGCCGCTGTTGCCGCCAGTGACCAGCGCAACCTTTCCGCTCAGGTCCATCGGTTCGTAAGCCATCGTCTCGGTCCCTTCAGCACACCCAACTATCGTGAAGCAAATCCTAATGCGGTTCGCGCCTTGCTGCCCGCGCCCGAGACGAACCGGCCTACCGAGGGTCGATCGGGCTCGCCGGCACCCCGCCTCGTTCAATCACCTCGCCCGCCCGCAGCAGCCGAGCCTCGTGGTACCGATCCGCCACAAGTTGAACCCCCACCGGCGTCTCGCCCACCATTCCCGTACTCACGGTCAACGCCGGCAGACTCATGAATGGCAGCCCGATCTGGACGAGCTGAGCCTCCATCACCCGTTCAAACGCCTCCGGTGACTCCACGTCCAGCAGATCCGGGAACGGCAGTTCCGACGAAACCGGGCACACGAGCACCCCATACCGATCGAGGAACATCCGCCACTCCCGAGTCAGCGTCGCCTTCCTCCGCAGCGTCTCCATCATCTCGTCCAGGTCCGGCGCCGGGCACCGCGCCTCCATCTGCGCGAACACGAACGACGCGTCCGGGTCATCCTCCCGCGCCACCGCCTCGATGTTTCCCTGTCGATACTCTGCCAGCCACAGCCGTGCCTGCAGCGCCGCCGCCTCCCGCAACGGCGGGCAGTCGACCTCCTCGATCTCCCACCCGTCAGCCTCGAGGCGACTCGCAGCATCGCGTACCGCCCGCTCCACTTCCGGCGCGACGTGCCAACCCTCGGGAGCCACACACAACGCGGCTCGTTTCGGCCCCACCGGCAACTCCAGCGGTGCCGGCGTCCACCACGGATCACGCAAGTCTTCTGCAGCCATCGCCGCGAACCCCACCCGAAGATCAGCGATCGTCCGAGCAATCGGCCCAGAGACCGCCATCAACTGCCCACCAATGTTCCGGTCTCCACCGGTCGCATTCATCGCTGGCACCCGACCCAACGTCGGTCGCAGCCCGTGCACCCCGCACGCGTACGCCGGATACCGGATCGAACCAGCGATGTCCGACCCATGAGCGATCGCGCCGATCCCGGCCGCCACCGCCGCCGCCGCTCCGCCGGACGATCCTCCCGGCGTGATCGCCGAATTCCGAGGATTGAGCGTGTGACCATGCAGACTATTTCTCGTGAACCAGCGCAGCGAGAACGCCGGTGTATTCGTCCGCCCGATGATCACCGCCCCCGCCTTGCGCAGATTCGCGACCAGTGGGCTGTCGACCTCGGCGATCAGATCCTCTTGGATCCGCAGCCCGTTCGTCGTGGCATGCCCCATCTGATCAGCCACCACCTTGATCGTCACCGGCACGCCAGCGAGCGGTCCGGGATCGTCGCCCGCGGCAATCGATGCATCAACGCCCGCCGCCTCCGCCATCGCTTCCTCTGGCATCTCCATCACGACCGCATTGATCGCCGGATTCACCGCCCCGAGCCGATCGAGAGCACTCCGGGTCACCTCAACCGCGGACGCTTCCCGCCCGCGCACGAGATCCGCTGTCGCCACCGCCGATAATTCCCAAAACTCGGACATGCTGCCTCCTCAACGCGACGACCCTACCAGCGTTCGACGCGGAGTCCGGTGGCCACAGGAGCCATTACGAACGCGTATCATCTCGGTCCGGTTCTGAGCTGCCCGGAAGGTGGCAGCGAAACGATCCAAAGTGAGGCGAACCACGTGAACGATCTGAGAAACGGCACCGCAATCATTACCGGAGCATCACGCGGCATCGGCGTATATATAGCCCGGGCCCTGGCGAACGAGGGAATGAACCTCGTCCTCGCCGCCCGCTCCACCGGCGACCTCGATCAAGTTGCCGCCGAGATCACAGCGCTCGGCGTACGCGCCCTCCCGGTTCACTGCGATGTCACCGACCCCAACTCGCGTCGCGCGCTGATCGATGTTGCCACTGCCGAGTTCGGCGACATCGATCTGCTAATCAACAATGCCGGCATCGAAACGATCACCCGCTTTGAAGAGCAGGACGAAACAGACTTCGAGCACACCGTGCAGGTCAACCTTCTGGGGGCCACGGCGCTGACTCGCCTCGTGGTGCCCGGCATGCTTGAGCGAGGACGCGGCCACGTGGTGAACGTCGCCTCCCTCGCTGGCAAGGCCGGCACGCCTTACGAGGCCGCCTACTCCACCACCAAACACGGACTGATCGGTTTCACCCGTTCACTTCGCGGCGAATATCACGGCACCGGTGTTGGCATCTCTGTCGTCTGCCCCGGCTTCGTCTCGGATGTCGGCATGTACGCGGACAGCATGGTGAACATCGGCGTCACATCACCGTGGACCCTCGGGATTTCGAAGCCCG
>JABIST010000096.1 GCA_018700215.1 Dehalococcoidia bacterium
ACTCCATCGCCGACTTCTGCCGCACCGACAACTACGAGCGCGCCATCCACACCTACAGCTCCTACGGCCTCAACCGCGAAGCCGCCATCCGAGGCGAATACCCCAACCCCGTCGACGTCGTCGCCCATCCCCGCACCGATGAAGAACTCGAACGCGTCCTCACCTGGGCCTCCGACAAGAAAATCATCGCCATCCCCTACGGCGCCGGCTCCTCCGTCGTCGACGGCACCAACCCCCCGGACGACGCCTCAGCCGTCGTCACCATCGACATGGACCAGTTCGACCAGGTCCTCGAGATCGACGACACCTCACGCGCCGCCCGCATCCAGGCCGGCGTCTATGGTCCCCACCTGGAAGACCAGCTCAGGCCCCGCGGCTACACCCTCCGCCACTTCCCCCAGAGCTTCGCCCTCAGCACCCTTGGCGGCTGGATCGCCACCCGCTCCGGTGGCCACTACGCCACCAACCACACCCACATCGATGACTTCGTCGAATCCACTCGCATGCTCACTCCGCAAGGCTGGTGGGAGTCTCGCAGGCTCCCCGGCAGCGGCGCCGGCACCAGCCCGGACCGCATCGTCATCGGCAGCGAAGGCATCCTCGGCATCATCACCGAAGCCTGGATGCGCATCCAAAAGCGCCCCACCTTCCGCGCCACCGCCGGCGTCACCTTCGATAGCTGGGAAGCCGGCTACGAAGCCGTCCGCCAGATCGCCCAGGCCAAACTCTGGCCCGCCAACCTCCGCATCCTCGATCCCCTCCTCGCCCAGACCGGCGCCGGGCTCGATGGCTCCACCACCCTCCTCATCATCGGCTTCGAATCCGCCGAACTCTCCCAGCGCGGCCTCATGGCCAACGCCATCGAAATCGCACGCAGCGTCGGCGGCCACATCCCCGACGACGAAATCCTCGTCGACGACGGCGACGGCAACCCCACCGGCCGCGAAGGTGCCGTCGGCGCCTGGCGCGATGCCTTCATCCCGAAGGGTGGCGGACTCGCCGCCGGCCTCGGCATGGTCGGCGGCACCACCGAAACCGCCATCACCTGGGACCGCTGGCCAGACTTCGACCACGCCATCCGTGAGGCCTACCGCAAAGTCCTCCAGGAAGAATGCGGCGGCGGCACCGTCAACTGCCGCTTCACCCACGTCTACCCGGACGGCCCCGCCCCCTACTACACCTACGCCGGCGCCTACAAAGGCGGCGACGCCGATGCCCAGGAGCGCGCCATCAAACACGCCGTCTCCGAAGCCATCGTCCAGAACGGCGGCACCATCACCCACCACCACGCCGTCGGCCGACTCCACCGACCCCAGTACGACCAACAGCGGCCAGACCTCTTCGCCGAAGCCATGCGCGCCGCCAAGAAAGCCGTCGACCCCAACGGCATCCTCAACCCCGGCGTCTTGATAGACCCATAGGGGCAGACCGATGGCGAAGAAGCCAGACGTAGTCTCCGAGCGAGAAAGGGGCCCGAGGCGCGTTCGCCGTAATGCTCGATGGAAGAAGCAGCAGCGACCGCTGAAGCTTGATGACCTGTTCCCCAGTCGGACGGGGAAGATCTTCCGTCTGCTCTAGTCGCCTTAGCCCACCTTCGCCGTCATCTCCCCGCTCGCCTCACCCCATGACCACCCATCGATCTCCGAATCGAAGTCCGCCGGCCCCACTCCGAGGGCGCTCAGCATCGACAGAATCTGCGTCCGATGCTCCGTACTGTGATTGAACGCCTGCACAAACAGCACCGTCGCCGACATCTCCACGTACGTATCCGTCTCATTCCCCGTCACCATCGAGTCCGCGGGCAAACTCTCCGATGCCGCCGCCAGCGCCGTCCCATTCGCCCGCGTAGCCCGCTTCAGCACGTCGAATCCCGGCCACTCGTCGAGCAGCACCGGCTCTGCGGGCTCCGCCCCCGTCGCTCTCAGCAGGTAGTACTGCTCGGACGACAGCAGATGCAGCAGCATCTCCCGAATCGACCCGTACACCCCCACCCCGGTCGCATCCAACTGCTCGTCGCTCAGCCCCTCACACACCTCCAGTAGCCGCTCGTTCGCCCACCCGCTCTGCTTGAAGAACGCCCCTACTGGTATCGCCATCGCCTCAGCCCCTCTCGGTTGTGGATCTCAGCTCAGCCGACCCCGCCATACCTACTCTCGAGTATCAGTCTCGTACTGGCCCAAGATCTCATCCAGAGGAAGTGTCGCCAGAGTCAGCGCTCGCCGGGTGAGAAGGTAGGAGGCGAATCCGTACATGAACGTGTCGCTCGTTTCTTGAGTCGCTACGTTGTGTGGTGGTCTGGGCCCGAGCCGGGGTAATGCTCTGAGGATGCGATTTCGTGCTTCCTTGTTAGCGGCTTGAGCCTCCCGGCCATCGCCGCCAAACACGAACTCACCAATAGAGAGCTAAGGCATGTGTCTCGCCATGAACGCGAGGACATCGGTGTCGAATCCACTGGTCCCAATGAACAGATATCGTCCGCAGTCCTGCATGAAGGAAGATAGAGCCTCGAGATGCTCAGCAGGGCATACAAGGTCCGACTCTTCCTTGTCGGCCAGCGGCGCGGTGATGAGCGGGTACATCCAATGTTGAGCCCCGTCGACTTGGGCTGTTGCCCCGTGGCTCGCACGGATTTCGTCGGCATGAAACTTGCGGGCTGCGCTTGACCGGATGTCATCGAGAGATATCGAATCCAACGCTTGGTGCCAGGTCAGGTTCGCGACACGCTGGCGCATTGGTGCCCACCAGTTCACCGACCCATGGGGCTTGACCACCAGCGCCTTCCGACTTGGTTCCACGTAATCCTCGAACGAGTCGAACTTGTACGACTCCGGGTCATACTCCATCAGAGAGCGTTCGAGGAGAGTGTCGTAGTTCATCACGATGAACGCGACTTCACTGTCGGCGCTCACGAGTAGCTCATGAAGAAGCAAAGCGTAGGCGCCAGGGCTGACCACGTACCCGCCGGGACGAGCATCGCGCACCCCCGGTGGCAAGCCGACGTTGTACATGACGTCACGTAGGTATGGGGGGATATCGAGGAAGTCTCGGCGGGTGATCGAGTCCGGGCTGTTTGCGAGCGCCCGGAGCTCGCGTTCCATATCCAGAACTCCCGCAGCCGCTCGATGGTGGAGCACCTGAGCGAGACGTCTGGCCCCCTTGTAAGGCCGTCGCAGCCCGTAGAAGCTCTCTCGCCCCTCGAACATGCTGCTGACCAGGGGCGGCTTCCATTCCGAGTCAGTTCCGGGGGTGCTTCCGGTGTCGACATCGAACGATGCACCCGCTCCCAGGACGACTACGATGCGCTCACTCAAGATTGCATACCCCCCGGCCAGCCTAACGGTCAGGAGAACACCGTACCCACCACTGTTGACCGAATGTCGGCATCCCTGTGCGCTCCACCCCGACCCACACCCTCGCCGCCAGTACCCTTCGAGGGCCCGGCGACACTCGATAATGCGCGCAGCGCCGTCGCATGTTTCGATGACGCTCGATTGCCCAGCAAGAAAGCGTACGGACGCCATTGACGACGGAACTCATGACTGACCCCACCCCCATCGCCTGGGACTCCGCCCCGCGCCCCGGCGTCTTCTCCAGCGAAATGCTCCGCGACGCCGTCGCCCAGGGCCTCATCGCCGCCCCCAAGAGCGACCCCGTCGCCGACTCCCAGTACCAGCCCGCCAGCCTCGACCTTCGCCTCGGCTCCACCGCCTACCGACTCCGCAGCAGCTTCCTCCCGGGCGCCAACTCCACCGTCCAACAGCGCCTCACCGACCTCCAGATGGGCCAGCCCCTCAAACTCGACGACCCCGCCGGCGCCGTCCTCGAACGCGGCCGCCCCTACCTCATCCCCCTCGTCGAACGCCTCGACCTCCCCCCCAACATCCGAGCACGCACCAACCCCCGCAGCTCCACCGGCCGCCTCGATATCTTCACCCGCGTCATCACCGACAACGGCGCACAGTTCGACGAAATCCGCCCCGGCTACTCAGGCCGCCTCTGGCTCGAGGTCTACTCCAACAGCTTCACCGTCTCAGTCCGCCGTGGCCTCGCCCTCGCCCAGCTCCGCCTCTCCGAAGGCGACCAGTCCCTCGCCACCGACGAAGTCGTCGCGCTCCACGAAGCCGGCGGCCTCGTCTACGAAGACCGCGACAGCCAGCGCCGACGCATGGACGAAGCCCCCATCTCCGCCCGCAGCCTCTTCCTCAGCGTCCACCTCCCCGAACGAGACCTCGTCGGCTGGCAAGCCCGCCGCGACAGCCCCCTCCTCGACCTCATGACCGAGAACGAATACGACCCGCTCGACTTCTGGGAACCCGTCCGCGCCGAACGCGGCGGCCGCCTCGTCCTCCATCCGGAGCACTTCTACCTGCTCATCTCCCGCGAATACGCCGTCATCCCCCCCACCGTCGCCTCCGAAATGGTCGCCTACGACCCCACCAACGGCGAACTCCGCACCCACTACGCCGGCTTCTTCGACCCCGGCTTCGGCTACCGCCCCCCCGCTGCCCCGGGCAACCCCACGTCCCAGACCGACACTTCCGACGCCCCACCCCCCGGCACCCGCGCCGTTCTCGAAGTTCGCGC
>JABIST010000183.1 GCA_018700215.1 Dehalococcoidia bacterium
AGCATCTTCCGATGCATCACAGCCGCCGCCTCATGCTCCCCCGCTAGCGCCGAATCGATCATCGCCCGAATCTGCCGCCCCACGAGGTGCGACGCTACCGACACCACACCGAACCCGCCGATCCCCAGGATCGGCAGCGTGTCCGTGTCGTTCCCGGCCCACACTGCGAAGTCATCCGGCGTGTGCTCGATGATCTGCGCAATCTGCTCCAGATCGCCGCTCGCCTCCTTGATGCCCACCACATTCGGCACGCCGGACAGCTCAATCGTCGTCGCGGCGCTCATGTTCAGCGCCGTCCGCGACGGCACGTTGTACAGCATGCAAGGCAGCGAGGTCGCACCCGCAATCGCCGTGAAATGCGCAATCAGGCCCGCCTGCGTCGGCTTGTTGTACGCCGGCACTGTCAGCAGCACCCCGTCCATCCCCATCTCAGTCGCCACCCGCGCCCGAGCAATCGATGCCGCCGTGTTGTTGTCCGTCGCACCTGCGATCACCGCAACGTCGGGACCCACCGCGTCCTTCGTCGCTCGCCACACCGAGAATTGCTCATCCTCGCTCAGCGTCGGCGCCTCACCCGTCGTCCCAGTCGAGACAATCGTCTCCGTACCGGACGCCACAAGCGCCTTCGCCAGCTCTGCTGTCTGGGCAAGGTCAACCTCGCCCCTGCTAGTCATCGGCGTGATCATGGCCGTCAACACGCGGCCGAACTCAGCGGTCATCAGATACCCCCAAACCGCGTAGCGGTGATCGAATAACTCACCCGCGCCAGGGTCACCCAGGCTGCGGTTCGAACCGGAATCCTATCAGTCTTGGACCGAGCCCCGAGCGATCAGAGTGCTACGAGCGCTTCAACAGCTTCCGGCTGATCAGCTCCTCGGCGATCTGAATCGCATTCGTCGCCGCACCCTTGCGCAGGTTGTCGCTCACGCACCAGAACACAATCCCACGACCATCCGGCACCGTCGGGTCTGGCCGCAGCCGCCCTACGTGTGTCAGATCGTCCCCTTCCGAGGACAGCGGCGTCGGGTAGTCTTCCAGCCCCTCGCTGACCTTGATTCCGGGCTGATTCCGGAGCGCCTCGTGCAACGCGCCCAGGTCCACCGGCCGATCGAACTCCGCGTGCACCGTCTCCGCGTGCCCAATCATCGTCGGTACGCGCACGCAGGTCGTCGCCACCGGCAGCTCCGGAAGATGCAAGATCTTGCGCGTCTCATTGCGCATCTTGATCTCTTCCTTCGTGTAGCCGTCTTCGTCGAAGTCATCCACCTGCGGGATCACGTTCATCGCAATCTGCTGCGGATACACCGTCGGCGCTGGCACCGGCTCGCCCCGGCCGATCGCCTGGATCTGCTCGGCCAGCTCCGCCGCTGCGGCCGCACCGCTGCCCGTCACCGCCTGGTACGTCGAAGCCGTCACCCGCACCGGCGTCGCCACCGATGTCATCGCGTGCAGCGCCAGCGCCAGCGGCGTCGTCGTGCAGTTCGGGATCGACACAATCCCCTCGTGCCATTCCAGGTCAGCGCCGTTCACCTCCGGCACCACCAGCGGCACGTTCGCCTGCATCCGAAATGCCGATCCGTCGTCGATCATCACCGCGCCGTTTGCGGCCACAATCGGCCCCCACAGCTTCGATGCCTCAGCCGTCGCCGAGCAGAACACGATGTCCGCGTCGGCCAGCGCCGCCTCGCTCGTCTCCTCCACCGTGATCGACTGGTCTCGGTACTGCAGCTGCTTCCCCGCGGATCGCGCGGTCGCCAGCAGCTTGAGCTGTGTAAATGGGAACTCACGTTCGGCGGCAACGCGCAGGAACACATCCCCCACGGCGCCCGTTGCTCCAATCACGGCCACGTTCGGCACGGCACAACTCCTACAGCTCAGGACCGGAAATCACCCACCTGGGCGACACGATCACCGGGAGATAAACAGGCCGCCCACACACGGGACGGCACCACATAAGCGTACGACCCACCCCGCCCCCCGGCGAGCGGGTACCATCCATGCTTCCCCGCCTCCCACTCCGAGTCCTGGGCCCACGAGGAGCAGCCAAAGATGACCACCTTCACCATCATCGATGACGGCACGCCCGCCGAGGTGCAGGCCACCGTCGAGGACGGTCGCATCCGCGTTGCACCGGTCGAGGTCGAGTGCGCCCTCCAGTGGGAACTCAAGCCCGAAGGCTTCTGCCTCGGCCCCGTCTGCTACCCGCTCCCACCAGACTCCGATGTCGCCACAGACGCCGGCATCGATATCGCGGCCCTCGCCGAGCTGATCGGCCGCCCCGCCGCCATCGATACCGCCGAGGGCGCCGCCTACCTCGGTGTCCCCGCCCGCGAGCGCGCCCAGCCGCTCGCCTTCCTCAGCGCTCCCGACTTCACCCTCCCGGACCTCGCAGGCACCCCCCACTCCCTCTCTGATTACCGAGGCAAGAAGGTTCTCCTCGCCGCCTACGCCTCCTGGTGAGGCTGCCGCCACGACCTGCCCGGGTGGCAGGCCATCTACGAGGAGCTGAAAGACCTTGGCTTCGTCGTCATCACCGTCGCCATCGAGCGTGACCCCGAGGACGCTCGTGAGTGGATCGAGGCTGCTCAGCCCACCCACCCCAGCCTGATCGACACTGACCACCGCCTCGCCGAGCTCTACAACATGGTCAACGTTCCCACCGTCCTCTGGATTGACGAACAAGGTCGCATCGTCCGCCCCAACGACGTCGCCTTCACCTCAGAGGCCGGCGGCCGCTACGCCAACGTCTCCACCGAAGCCCAGATGACCCTGCTCCGTCAATGGGTCCGCGGTGAACTCCCCGCCACTCCACCTGCCGAACTACGCGCGCTCCAACAACTCCCCACCGACGACGACCAGCGCGCCCGCGCCGAATTCGGCCTCGGCAACTGGCTCTGGCGAAACGGCCGTCAGGAGGCCGCCGCCCGCGCCTTCGAACGCGCCGGAGACCTCGCCCCCCACGACTTCATGATCCGACGCGGCACCATGCCCATGCTCGGCAAAGACCCCTTCGGCGAAGACTTCCGAGCAATGGTCAAAGACTGGCGCGATCGCGGCCACGCCTACTACAACCCACTCCCCGTCGACGCCCCCGAGGACTAACGCTAGGCCGCCGCGCCGCCAAGGTTGTCTGACGATCCGGCGGATTCCCATGCAGGGTGAAGGAGGCCCTGCGCGCCAGCGCTCGAAAGCTGACAGCCCCCTTCGAAGATGACGGGAAGGGGGGCAGGATCATCCAAGCTCTCTGTGCCAACGCCGAAGGCAAGTTTCGACACATCGACTCACTCCACGTGGAACACGAAGTAGCTCCACCAGGCGCGAAGCGTCAAGAACGGGGTCGAAGACCCCTAGGTGAGGCCGACCAACTGATCCAACCCCTCCACCAGGTGGTCGCGCTCCATCACCTCCCGGATCGCCAGCAACACCCCCGGCATGAACGAATCCCGACCGGTGGAATCGTGTCGCAGCGTCAGCGTCTGCCCCTGCCCGCCGAAGATCACCTCCTGGTGCGCCACCAGCCCCGGCAACCGCACCGAGTGGATTCGCACACCCCCCTCAAGCCCGCCGCGCGTCCCATCGAGGTGCGTCAGCTCAGGCACGTTCGACGTGAAATCATGCTCCCGCGCCTCCCGCATCAACTGCGCCGTGTTCAGTGCTGTCCCGCTCGGTGCATCCACCTTGCCGTCGTGGTGCATCTCGATGATCTCCGCCGACTCGAAGTACCGAGCACCGAGTCGCGCCATATACATCAGCATCACCGCGCCAATCGCGAAGTTCGAAGCCACCACCGCTCCCAGCCCCTGCTCCGCGCAGCCGTGCCGCAGCCGAGTCAGCGTCTCCTCGCTGATCCCGCTCGTCCCGATCACCGCCCGCACCCCGTGTGCCAGCGCCGCCTCCACCAGGGCCGGCACCCCCGAGGCGTGCGTGAAGTCCACCACCACATCCGGCTTCACCAGCTCGAACAGCTCGTTCGGGTCCGCGTGCATCGCATACACCGTGTGACTGTCCGAAGGCGGCGCCACCGGCTCCAGGATCCCCACCGCCTGCATGTCCTCCGCGCCCTCGACAGTCTCGAGCACCAGCGCGCCCATCTGCCCGGTCCCACTCACCACCACGCGAATCATCGGCTCCCCCTCAACCCAACTCCTCCAAGGCGTGCGTATCTACGCTGGCGCTTCGCCTTCAGCAGCCTCGGCCTCGTCATCCGCCTCCTCGGCGAACACCCCGGCCTCCTCGCCACGCCACACCGTCACAATGAAATCCTCGCGGTACGGATCCGCGGACATCACAACCCGGTCATCAATCTCCGCAATCAGCGCCTGCACCTCCTCATCGCCAATCGAGGTGTGCACCGCCAGCGTCGCGTAAGTCGTCGACGTCGTGAAGTGAAGATCAACCCTGCCAATCGAGTGCTCGTCGGTCTCAATCACCCACTGCTCGGACTGCGCCGTCCGCGCCTCACGCTCAAATCGGTACTCGGCCATCGGCTGCTCCTGACGCGGTCATCGTGGATGCCGATGCTACACCGCGCCGCCGCTCTCAGCCCCCGTCTCGCCACCCAGCCATCCCAGCAGCCGCGCCAGGATCGCCCCCCGGTCCACCGCCCCAAAGTCGCTCGTATCCACTTCAATCGTCCGCTCAACCTCAAGCCCCGGAAACGGCGCGACGAACGCCTCCGCCAGCCACTCCCGCGTGAACCCCACATCGTGCCCCGCGTGCCGCCCCGCCGACTGCTGTCGTTCGAGGTAGCGCGCCTCCAGCGTCGCCCGGTCCGCCACCAGCAGCACCTGCACCGCCCCAGCTCCCGTCGCCTCGACGATCGCCTCCACCCGCCCCTGCGAGTACTCCCGCTGCATCGGAGCATCGAGGATCACCGACGCCCCCGAGCGCAGCACCCGCTCCGCCTCCGCATACGCCAGCTCGTACGCCCGCTGCCCGTACTCCCGCGACTCCTCGCGGTCGACCGGCGCGCGCTCGTCGTACAGCCGCTCCTTGTAAAAGTCCTTCGAGGTCACCGGCACGCCGAGCTGCTCGCCCAACCACCGAGCGAGCACCGTCTTTCCCGAGGCCGAGTGCCCATTCACCAGGATCAGCGTCGCGCCCACCCGGCCTACCTACCTGGTCCCGCTACGCCTTGAACCGACGCCCGCGCTCCGCTCGCGTCCGCTGCTGACGAAATTCCAGCACCGGCACCCCGTAACCGCAGCTCGTCGCCGTCGACTCGACTTCAACCACCACCACCTGTCGCTCTGGTAGCTCGATCGATTCGGCCGGTTGTTGCTGCAGCCGCTCGGCCAGCGGCGACTCACCCAGCGGCGTCACGCTCGCATGGCCATAGAGGCGCACGATCGCTGCGTCCTCGCCGTCCATCGACATCACCATCACCGTCACCGGCCCGCCCGCGTCTGCGTGCCGAGCCGTCTCGTTCCCGCTCCCCGTGTAGTCCAGGTACGCCACCTGACGGTCATCGATGACGTGCAGTGGCACCCCACCTTTCGGCGACACGTTGACCGCGCCCTGGCCTGTTGGTCCCGGCTCAAGCTCCAGGTGCGTCGACGCGACGAAGAACATCGGCGCGCTCTCGATCAGTCTTCGTTGCTCAGCCGTGATCCGCTCGAACTCCTCGGCCATGCTCGCCTCCTGGAATGGCTACCAGCCTAAACCAGCACCAAATTGTTCCGGTGAATCACCTCTTCGCTCTGCTCATACCCCAGCTCGTGCACAATCTGCTCCGAGTGCTTCCCCGCGATCCGCACCACCTCGCTCCGCGCGTAGTTTGCGATGCCCGTCGCCACGTGCTCCCCACCCGTCGAGTACACATGCACCACATCCCCCCGTCCGAACTCGCCTTCGGCTCCCGTCACACCCGCCGGCAGCAGCGAATTCCCGCCGTGCCGTAGCGCCGCCGCCGCGCCGTCATCGATGATCACCCGCCCCCGCACCTGCAAACCCGACATCAGATAGCGACGTCGGCTCTCCGTCCGGTCGCCACTCGGCAGGAAGTGCGTCCCCACCGGCTCTCCCGAGGCCGCTCGCCGCACCACGTCCCGCGCCTGTCCGTCCGCGATCACCACATGCGTCCCGTGTTGCGTCGCCAGCCGCGCCGCCTCCACCTTCGTCGCCATCCCGCCCGTCCCGCGCGCCCCCGGCGCCCCCGCCGCTGCCGCCACGATCGCATCGTCGATCTCCGCCACCTCTTCCAGCAGCCGCGCCTCCGGATCACGTCCCGGGTCCGCCGAGTACAGCCCCGCCACATCCGTCAGCAGCAGCAGCAAGTCCGCGTCCACCAGATTCGCCACCTGCGCCGAAAGGTTGTCGTTGTCGCCGATGTTCGTCTCCGCGATCTCGTCAATCGAGACCACATCGTTCTCATTCACAATCGGTACCACGCCCAGCTCAACCATCCGCGTCAGCGTGTTCCGAGCATTCAGGTACCCCACACGGTCATCCAGGTCGTTCCCCGTCAGCAGCGCCTGCGCAATCACCACATCGTGCTGCTCGAATAGCTCGTCCCACAGCGCCATCAGCCGCCCCTGGCCCACCGACGCAAACACCTGCCGCGCCTGCACGTCACGCGGATGCAGCTTCCCCACCCGCTGGCTCGACGTGACCCGATGTCGCCCCACCGCAATCGCACCCGAGGTCACCACCACCAGCTCAATTCCGCGTCGCTGCAGCTGAACAATCTGCTCAACCAGCGCCGCCATCGCCTCCGTATTCAGCTCGTCCGAACCTGCCGTCAGCACGTTCGTGCCAACCTTCACCACAATTCGTGGATACTCGACGTGTTGTTGTTGCGGTCGACCGGCGGACATGGATGCGACTACGATCTCCATGGTGGCCTTACCGATGATCGATAAGGTCCGCACCTAGCATCGCGAAGCGACGGCCCCCCGTCGAGACGCGACTCCCCTAAAAAACTGCGAACAAGGAGTGCCGGTGTCCCAAGCCCGCGTCACGCCTGCTGTCTCGCCCGATCGAAACCGCCGCGCCCCGAGGTACTGGCTCGCCGTCGTCGCTCGCGTCACCGGCCGCGCCATCAAGAACTACGCCGAGGATCGCGGCAACCAGATGGCCGCCGCCATCTCCTACTACACGCTCTTCTCACTGGTCCCTGTATTCATCCTCATCGTCGCGATCTTCGGCCTCGTGCTGCGTGACGCCGAACTCCAGCTGCGCGTCATCGATGCCCTCGTCGAGGCGCTCCCACTACCCGAGGGCGATGTCGCCGACGTGGTCAACGGCGCCGCGGACCTCGCCCCCACCTTCGCGCTCCTCTCCTTTGTCGGTGCACTCTGGACCTCCGGCGCCCTCTCCGCCGCACTCCGCACCTCCCTCAACGTCGCCTTCGAGGCCCGCCGCAGCCGCCCCGCCGTCCGCGGCAAGCTCATCGATTACACCCTGCTCCCAATCCTCGGCATCCCCGTGCTTGGTGGTCTCGTCCTCTCTGCCGGTTTCCAGATCATCCAGCAACGCACGGACAACCTCCCGCTCGCCGCTCGATTCGAATGGGTCTGGGCCTGGGCCACCCTCAGCGGCGCCCTCGCCCTCACCTTCATCGCCTTCAGCCTGCTCTACTGGCTCGCCCCCAACCGCACCGTCCGCTTCCGCTACATCTGGCCCGGCGCGCTCTTCGCAGCGCTCGCCTTCGAAGCCCTCAAGTACGGTTTCACCTTCTACCTCGCCAACTTCGGCAACTACGATGTCGTCTACGGCGCGCTCGGTGGTGTCGTCGTCCTGCTGTTCTGGGTCTTCCTCAGCGCCAACATCCTCATCCTCGGCGCCGAAGTGGCGAACGAACTCCCCCACGTCCTCCTCGAAGAGCCACGCCACGGTCGTGTTCGCGAATCCTCCGAAGAGCGCCACTGGATCTCCGCCGGCTGGAAGCTCGTCCGCTGGCTCCTCCTCGCCCCCGAGGACGAAGAAGACCACATGCCCCCCGGCGACTGGCGTAACCGCGACAACGGCCACGCCGACAACGGCACGCATATCGACCGCACCCGTCGCGTCAGCCGCGCCAAACGCCGCGCCGAGCAGGCCGCCGCCGATCCAGCCCCCGCCGAAGAAGAGCCCTCCGAGGTCTCCCCCAGCTAGGCCCGCTCCCCCAGCTAGACCTGCTCCTCCAGCTAGGCCCGCTCCTCCAGCTCGGCCCGCTCCACCAGCACGCGAACTCCGCGCGTTCTATCATCCGTTCCTCAGCCGCCCGGCTTCCATGCCCTCGTACGGTCGTCCCCCACGGACACCTCACCGGCTGCGTCCAGTCATCGAATCGAGAGGCGGAACATCGTGCAGGAATTCGAAGGCAAAGTCGCGGTCGTCACCGGCGCTGCCAGTGGCATCGGTCGCGCGATGGCGGATCGGTTCGCCGAGGCAGGTATGAAGGTCGTCCTCGGCGATGTCGAAGAGCAGGCGCTCGATCGTGCCGTCACCGCCATGCGACAAGCAGAGCACGACGTGATCGGCGTCCTCTGCGACGTGTCCACCGAGGCCGGCGTCCAGAACCTCGCGGACCGGGCGGTTGAGGCGTTCGGCGGCGTCCACATCCTCTGCAACAACGCAGGCGTCGTCGTTGGCGGTTCAATCGTCGGCGACCGCGATCAGTACATCTGGGAGCAGCCGCTCAGCGACTGGCAGTGGACGCTCGATGTGAACCTCTGGGGCGTCATCCACGGCGTCCGCATCTTCACCCCCATCATGCTCGCCCAGAACGAGCCCGGGCATATCGTCAACACCTCCTCCACCGCGGGCCTCACCACCGGCGGAACCCTCGGCGTCTACGGCGTCTCCAAGCACGGCGTCACCCGGCTCACCGAGGCGCTCTACTTCCACCTCCGCGACGCCGGCGCGCAGATCGGCTGCTCACTGCTCTGCCCCGGCGGCGTCCGCACCCAGATCGCCGCCGCCAGCCGCAACCGCCCCGACGAACGCCTCGAGCACGACATCCACCGACTAGACGCCGCCGAAACCGACCAACGCTCGGACGATTGGGCGACGAGGATCGGCGAAACCGGCCAGGACCCCTCAGAGATCGCAGAGAAGGTCTTCACCGCCATCAACGACGACCAGTTCTACATCCTCACCCACGAGACCCAGGACCCGAACCTCCGCATGCGATTCGCGAACATCCTCGAACGCCGCAACCCAGAGGTGCCAGACCTACCGCTTCGCGGATAAACAGAAGCCACTACCGGAGCGATTGCCGACGAAGAAGAGCCAGCCCCGGCTGGCCGCGCCCACCCCAAACACACACCGCTCGCGAGACTGCGGCTGAGCCTCAGAGCAGAGGCGTCACCACCAGTCGCGAAGCGTCATGCAGGCCCGGAACGGGCACGAAGCGACAGCACCACGTCCATCCCATCGATCGTCGCTTCCGACGTCGCACCATCGACGAACCCGTCGCCCGCCTCAATCGACAGCGCCAGCGTCTCCTCCGCGATGTACCCGCCGTGAGCCGCGAACGCACTCCCGATCGCCTCTGCACCATCACCCAGCACGTACCGCACATCAATCCGGTCCGACACGTCCAGC
>JABIST010000087.1 GCA_018700215.1 Dehalococcoidia bacterium
ACGGGGTTGGTGTTCTCAGGGTTGGTGACGGCGTCGCTGGGGTTCTTCTTGAAGGAGCACTTCGGCGACGAGATCGCGTTCGTCGGGATGGCAGTAGCGGTAACGACTGCGACGGGGTGGCTGCTGGGGGCGCAGTGGAGCCTGGGGATGCCGCTGGCGCCGTTGTTGGGGCATCTGAGCGATCGACTTGGGCGAATAGCCGTGACGACCGGCGGATTCGCGCTGGGGGCGGTGGGGCTGGCGATCCTGGCGCTGTCCTCGACGGTGCCGCTGATCCTCGTGGGTGTGCTGGTGTCGTTCGTGGCGGCGACAGGCTTGACGGTGGGGCTTTCGGCGACGGCGGGGGACCTGGCTCCGCCTGAGCGGCGGAGTGCGGTGATGAGCAGCTATGCGACGTTCCTGGACCTGGGGAGCGCGCTGGGGCCGCTGATCGGGCTGTCATTCGCGAGTTTGGCGACGCTGCGGGGGATGTACGGCGGGGCCGCAGTGCTGCTGCTGCTGGCGGCGGTGTTGTTCCGGGTGGCGTTTGCGAGCGGGAGCGGTGGATCGGGCGAATCGGCAGGTTCTTAGGGGTTTGTCTGCGCGTTATACGACTTGCCCTCAGGTCGCGTCACATTTTCGTCGATTGTTACGACATACGGTTAGGGAAGCACCACGCCCTGTGGAGGAAACACGTCTATGAACAAACAACTTGCACTGGCGTATGCCGCGACGAGTGTGGCGACTGCGATCGCCGCGATTGCGGTGGTTGGATCAGCGTTTGGGTTCGGTGGGAACCCGACGGAGCCGGTAGCCGAGGAGCCGGTGGGCGTGGCCCAGACCGTCACTCAGCTACGCGATGCGCTGGTCCAGCAGGCGATTGCTGAGGTTGAGGCGCAACGCGACGAGGCGCAGGCGATGGCGCTGGCAGAGGTAGAGGCGTGGCGCGCTTCGGCGGTGGCGGAGATTGAGGAGCAGTTGGCGCAGCAGTACGCGCTGGGCTCGGTGGGGGTGCCGGGGAGCGGCGCAGCGTACGCGTACGCCAGCTACGACGATGACGACGACGACGATCACGACGACGACGACGACGACTGGGAGAAGAAGCGCGAGAAGCACGAGGAAGATGAAGAGGACGACGACTAGTGGCTCGTCGCAGCGTGAACGCGGTGGTGAGTGTGGCGGCGCTGGCGGCGCTGGCGGCCTCGGTGGCGGGTGTCGCGGCGGCTGACGGGTACTGGCTGGGCGACTCAGCGGGCGACGATGTGAACGTGGAGGCGGTGCCGGCGATCAGTGCCGGAATCGTCTCGGACGAGCCGGCGGTGGAGCTGGCGCCAGGGGGAGCAGTGCTCTCGCCGTTGGCGCCGATGCAGTTGTCACCGCTGGAAGGTCCGGACCTTCCTCCGATCCAGATTGCCGCGCCAGCCGGGATGGTGCGGGCCCCTGCCTCGGCGTCTGCACCACCCCAGCCGGCGCGGCGAACGAAGGCATCATGACCACGACGGTCACCACGACGGCCAGTGGACTTGAGACGAGTTCGGTTGAGTTCCGTGCGATGGGCACTGACTGGTATGTGGAAGCTCGCGGGCTGCGGGACGAGACACTGGCGCAGACATTGGTACTGGTGGAGCGGGAAGAGCAGCGTTGCTCGCGGTTCCGCGCGGACTCGACGCTGTCGCTGCTGAATCGGGAGCGTGCAGTGACGGACGGGCGGCTGGCGTTGCTGGCGGCGAACGCGCTGGCGGTCCAGGAGGCGACGGACGGCGCGTTTGATCCGGCGGTGGGCGACGCGGTGATTGCGGCGGGCTACGCGAGCGACTTTGACGGGCTGAACGGACCGACGGTGGACGCGGCTGAGGGCGATGGTCGCGCGGCGCTGGGAGTGACGGTTGCTGGACAGGACGTGCGACTGGAAGGGGTGGGGCAGCTGGACCTCGGTGGAATCGCGAAGGGGTGGACGGCGGATCTGGTAGCGCGCTACTTGCGCGGGCTGGGCGCGACGCAGTGGCTGGTGGATGCGGGCGGCGACATTGTGCTGGGCGGCGAGGATGCAGAAGAGCGGCTGATCGCGGTGGAGCTGACAGGGCTGACGATCGGGTTGCGGGACGGTGCGGTGGCGACTTCATCGACGCAGAAGCGGGCGTGGGACACGCCGCTGGGGCCGAAGCATCACATCATCGATCCGACGCGCGGTGTGCCGACGGATCACGAGTACGTGCTGGCGACGGTGCTGGCGGAGAGTGCGGCGGTGGCGGATGCGCTGGCGACGGCGATGCTGGCGGACCCCGAGCGGGCTGACCGCGCACTGGCCGGTCACCGTGCACAGGCGATCCTGGTGACACGCCGCGGGGACGCGTTCATGTCGCCGGGGATGGATGGGTACCTCAGATGATGTCACCCCGCGGTGACGGGTACCCCAAATGAGCGGGAAGCACCCGGCGACGTTCGTCGCGATGGGTCTCATGGGGTTTGCGCTGGTGCGGCTGATGCCAAGCCTGTTTGGGCTGATCGATACGGAGGCGCCGCTGCAGTGGTGGGCTTCGCGTGCGACGGGTTTTGTGGCGTACGTGGGGCTGTGGCTGGCGATGATGCTGGGGCTGATGATCAGCGCGCGGGGCCTGGATGGGGTAATCAATCGCAAGGTGGTGCTGGAGCTGCATCAGCAGTGGACGATGGCGGCGGCGCTGGCGACGGTGGCGCATGTGGCGCTGGTGGTGACTGACGCGTACGTGGACATGTCCTGGCAGGGGGCGGCGGTGCCGGGTTCTTCGGTGTATCTGACTGGACCGGTGGCGCTGGGGACGATTGGGATGTGGGGGACGGCGGTGCTGGCGCTTTCGGGCTGGCTGCAACGTCGGATGAACTACATCGCGTGGCGGGTGCTGCACGCATCGGCGTTTGGGACGTTCGTGATCAGCCTGGCGCATGGGGTGGTGTCGGGGACGGATTCTGGGACGCTGGGCGCTCAGGCGACGTACGTGGTGACGGCTTCGTTGCTGATCGGCGCGATTGTGTTCCGAGTGCTGTACTTCCCGGCGAAGCCGAAGAAGGCGGTGAAGGCGACTGCTCAGCCTGAGTCGGCGTCTTCATCTGAGGGCGTCGCAGCCTGATCCAATACTGACTGCAGGGGTATGCGAGGCGGGCTGGTGCTGGCACCGTCGACGCTTCTGATCGGCGAAGATTCTTACGTCTTACCCGTCACGTTTGGCTCTTGGCCGGCGACATACAGACGAACCCGCAAAACCACCATCCGGGGTGGCGGAGAGAACGAGAGCACGATGACGACTGCATTCGCTCCGGCAGTAGTTCGCTCCGCATCCCTGGTGAGCGGGTCGCTGGTGCTCCAGTGGTCAGTGTTCGGTAGCGTGGAGATGAGCGACGCACCCGGGAGGGTGGCGGTATGACACGACAGCACCACTCCGACGAGCAGCAAGACGCGCTGGACTTCGAGCGGGTGGCGGACGCGCTGAAGGGCGCGTTCGATGAGGCGCCGGAGGCGGACCGAACGGCGCTCTGGAACGTGGTTGAGAGCCGGATGGGGCCGCAGCACGTGCCGTGGCATGTGGCGCTGCGCAACTCGGTGGGCAACTTCGTCGGGAGCCTGCAGGGTCCGGCGCGGCAGATGGCGGTGGCAGGCGCGGCGGTGGCGGTGGTTGGGGCACTGTTCCTTTCAGGCGTGTTCGAGAATGGGAACCGGGCGAGCGCGGCGGTGCTGGAGCAGGTGAACGAGCTGTCGCTGGCCTCGGAGGCGGCGCTGGCAGATGGGGTGCTGAGCGCGGAGGAGATCGCTGATCTGCACGAGCGCGCGTTGGCGCTGCTGGCGGA
Source organism: Dehalococcoidia bacterium (assembly GCA_018700215.1). GTDB lineage: Bacteria > Chloroflexota > Dehalococcoidia > UBA2979 > UBA2979 > JABIST01. Next base: position 3,802 of record JABIST010000087.1, read on the forward strand.
GATCGAGAGCGACCCCGAGGCGCTGAACGTGCTGACGCCGGCGGATCTGAAGCTGGTGATTTCGCTGCTGTCGATCGTTGGCGATGACCTCGACGACTACGTTGACGACGACCACGGTGAGCTGGACGACGACTTCGACGAGGTTGTGGAGTCGATTTTCGCGAGCACGGGTCGGGCGACGGAGTTCCGGACGGAGCGAGGCGATGACGACGACGACGACGAGGACGGCAGCGGCAGGGATGGCGATGGTGTGGACGGCGACCAGCAGCCAGGCGACACGGAGTCGGCGGAGGTAGACGAGGCTGACGAGACGGCAGAGGCCGACGAGACGCAGGAAGCCGACGGGACGCCTGAAGCCGATGAAACGTCCGAGGCTGATGAGACGCCCGAGGCCGACGAAACACCCGAAGCAGATGAGAGCTCGGAGGCTGACGGCGACGAGGAATCCGATTCAGAGAGCGATGACGAGTCCGATTCAGAGAGCGATGACGAAGGTTAGTTCGTCGTTGGGGCAAAAGGATCGCAATGGCTGAAGCCAGGTCGCAGGGAAGCGGCAGCGATGACTGAGACCGCATCGCAGCGGAGCGATGGGGATCAGGCGGATGGTTCGGCGGGCGCGGGAGACGTGCCAGACGGGCTGATGCTGCTGGTTGGTCGTGCCCAACAGGGCGACCGTGTGGCGTTCAGTGAGATTTTTCAGCTCCGCGTGAACACCTTGCAGCGCTACATCGGTTCGATCGTGCGCGATCCGGAACGGACGCAGGACGCGGTCGCGGAGACGTTTCTGGACGTCTGGAAGAGCCTGCCGAAACTGCGCGACATCGATCGGTTCGACGGGTGGCTGTTGCGGATTGCGCATCGTCGGGCGATGGACGAGCTGCGGAAGCTGAAGCCCTCGGTGACTCTGGACGATGCACCCGAGGTGGTGGACGAGCGGCGCGACAGTTCGCCCTCGGCGGCGGCTGAGGCATCGGCGGATGCGGAGGTCGTGCGTGTGGCGCTGGCGGAGTTGCCGGAGGCTCAGCGGGAGGTGGTGACGCTGCGCTATCTGCAGGACATGAGCTACGCGGAGATTGCGAAGCAGGTGGGGCGCTCGAACGATGCGGTGCGGCAGCTCCATCAGCGTGGGCTGGCTCGGCTCAAGCGGCAGCTCGAGCCCGTTCCGGGCTCTTAAACGCTTCGCGCCTCGGATAGTAGCCAGCGATACAGAAGGCGAAGCTCTCGTCCCGGAAAGCGCCAGAGCCGGTCGCGGCTAGCGGGAGCCGACGGCCTCGGGGCGACGCGTGTAGGCACGAGGCTGGGGGGCGGTGTCCGAGACGCCCATGACGGAGGGGTGGGGGATTTCGAGCACCTTCGACATCTTGCGGGTGAGGGCGGTGGGGCCCTCGAAAGAGATGCGACCAGCGGCGAGGGCGGCCTCCATGGTCTGTCGGGCGTTCCAGAGACGGGTCATGGTGACCAGATCCGTGTGGACGGTGACGTCCACCTCGAACCCCGGGTGGGAGAGGCAGACAGAGGGGCCGAGGTCGTCGACGAGGATCCAGAAGAGCTGGGGGTGGTCTGAGAAATTGAACTCGATCAGTACCCGACGGTCCGGAAGCGGGTCGACGTTGATGCGGCTGTGTCCCCACCACATGAGGATCACCGGATCGAGTTCTTCGGGCTCCGGGTCGGTGAGCATCCAGCGGGCGTACCAGTCACCCATGCCGAAGACGATGCTGCGGAGGTCCTCGCCGGCGGGGGTGAGGTAGTACTCACCCTCGAGGCGTTCGAGGATGCCGGCGGCTTCGAACTGGCGGAGGCGGGTGGTGAGGAGCGTGCGGGACATGTCCGGGAGGCCGCGGGCAAGTTCGTTGAACTTGTGGGAGCCGATGAGGAGTTCGCGGAGGAGGAGCATGGACCAGCGTTCGCCGAGCACTTCGCTGGCTTTGGAGATTGGGCAGTACTGGCCGTAGGTCTTCATGTTCGCCTCGCAGTTTTCGGGTGTCGGTTGCCTCGAATGCAGTGTTGCGACCGGTGGATCGGCTCGCTAGTCCAGAATTTGTACCTGAATGGTCCAGATTATGCACTGGGTGCGGAGGACGGTGGCTCCTAGCTTGAAGGGGAGGCGAAGGAGCCACACACCATGAGCATGAGTGATATCGCGATGGAGCTACGGGGACAGTTCGACGCGCGGGCGGCGGAGCTGGATCGGAACGGCGGATTCCCGGACGAGAACTATGCGCGGATGCGGGAGGCCGGGTACCTGCGCGGGCCGGTGCCGGCGGAGCTGGGCGGCGGTGACGCTGACCTGGAAGAGGCGGCGCGGGCGCAGCGGGTGCTGGGCTGGGGCTGCGCGAGCACGGCGCTGGCCGTGAACATGCACCTGTTCCAGGTGGGTGGCGCATCGGACGGCTATCGCGGAGCCGGAGCGAACGAGGCGCCGCTGCGCAAGGTGGCGGAAGAGGGGATCATCCTCGGATCGACGGGGGCGGAGGCGATTGCGGCGGGCGCATGGAGCACGCCGACGACGGCAGTGCCGGACGGCGACGAGTACGTGGTCAACGGGCACAAGTACTTCTGCTCGCAGGCGAGCGTGATGAACGTGGTGCGGGTGAACGCGATGGACTCGGAGACCGGGGAGGTGCTGATCGTCGCGATTCCGGCATCGCTGCCGGGCGTCGAGGTGATCGAGACGTGGGACGCGCTGGGGATGCGCGGGACGGCGAGCCACGATGTGACGTTCACGGATGTGCGGGTGCCGGCGGCGGCGGTGGCACCTCGGTTGCCGGCGGCCGGGCCGCTGTGGGACCCGCGGTTTGCGAACGTGGTGAAGTGGTTCCAATCGCTGATGACGGGCGTATACGTGGGGATCGCCGACCGTGCGCACGAGGAGGGGATGGCCTCCGTGACGGGTGGCAAGAGCAACCCGGCTCGCGACCAGGCGCTGACGGAGGCGCTGGTGGGCCGGCTGGAGATGGCGCACTGCGGCATGGAGGCGGCGTTCGACTTCGGACTGCGGCAGATCGCACAGGCATCGGACCCGGTACAGGCGATGATCTACGCGGTGATCATGAAGGATCTGGCGACCGAGGCGGCGGTTGAGGTGGTGGACCTCGCGGTACAGGTGACCGGTGGCAAGGCGTTCTTCAAGAAGTCCGTGCTGGAGCGGCTGGCACGCGATGTGCGAGCGGCGCGGCACCACCCGCCCTCGGCGCCGGTATCGCAGCAGATTGTGGGCAAGTACGCGATGGGGACGACCGGCGCGTAGCCCCGGGGGCGGTTCGGCGCGGTATGCCGAGAGTGCGGGAATTGGACAGAGTCCGGTCGCGGGGGTCGTCGGGGGCGCGCCAGTTGGTGCGCCCCTGGCGTTCACGGGGCCTGCATCGGGGTAGGGATCACCCTCGGGGGCTGGGGGGTCCTGGTGCCGACACTGAATTGATGCGTCTTATGTACGCAATCATGGGTGACGGGACGATCGATGGATCTGTTCAAGAAGCTGGCGCTGCCGGCGGTGTTTTCGAAGGTGGCGCTGCCGGGGGCAGCCGCGCCATTCGGGCGGTCTGCCGGGGTGCTCGGTGCGATGGCGATCCTCGCGATGTTCGGGGCGCTGCTCGGTGGTGGCGGTGGTTCGACGATGTCGCCGGAAGAGGCGGCGGCTGAGGTGATGGCGACGGCGACGAGCGAGCCGACGGTGGAGGCGACTGCGGAGCACGCGGTTGAGCCGACGGCGGAGGCGACCGCGGAGCACGCGGTTGAGCCGACGGCAGAGCCGACAGTGGAGGCGACGCCTGAGGCGACGCCGACGGAGGCGCCGCTGTTCACGGTGAAAGCGACGCCAACGGCGGAGCCGACCGCCGAACCGGACCCGCCGCAGTTCGCGGCGTTCGTGAGCATGAACCATGGCGTGGCGTTTGAGTACGAGATAGCGCCGGATGGGTTTGTTCTGAGTCATGTGGCGACGTCCGACACGGAGCTGGTGATGGAGTGGTCGCTGGCGCGGCAGAGCGAGATTGCTGCGAGCGCGGCTCACGAGTTTGGGCCACGGGGGATGACGATTGACGTGCTGATCCCTGACCCGTTCCCCGCGGATGCCGAGGCGTGGGTGCGTGAGAGCCCCAGGTCCAACCTTGGGTTGGGCGACGGTGAACTGACAGCAGCGACGGTTGGGGGCGCGCGGGGCGTGCGCTACGCGTGGTCCGGGGCGCATGAGGCGGTGAGCGTGGCGGTGCAGTTCGACGGCAAAATCTGGCTGTTGACGGCGACGTATGGCGATGACTTCGCTGAGATCGAGCGGGCGTTCGAAGCGCTGCTTGAGTCGGTGGTGTTCGGGAAGTAGAAGTGGTGTCCTCGATGGGTGAGGGCACGCGTTCTCGGGGTTGAGGCTGCGTGGCTCTCCGTAGTG
>JABIST010000221.1 GCA_018700215.1 Dehalococcoidia bacterium
CGAGCTGATCGAGTACCGTCTACCGATGCCCGACTCCCCCACCCCCCACAGCATCCGCATCGGCAACGTCGAAATCGTCGCACTTCCGGACGGCGCCGCGGACCTCAACGTCCACCCCGCCTTCGCCGCCCGGGGCGAACCACCCATCGACTGGAACCCCATCCGCGAACGCAACCCGGACGGCTTCCACGGCGACCACAACCACTGGCGCATCCACAACACCTGCTACCTCGTCCGCTCCCGAGGTCGGTCGATCATCGTCGACCTCGGCGTCGGCGTCGGCCCCTACCCGCGCTACGGCGACATGAACGGCGCACTCCCCGAGGCCATGCGAAACGCCGACCTCGACTGGCAAGACGTCGATACCGTCTTCTTCACCCACGCCCACCCGGACCACGTCGCCTGGAGCATCGACGAAGCCACCGGCCTCCCTCGCTTCCCCCGCGCCCGCCACCTCCTCCACCAGCGAGACTGGGACAACTTCGGCGGCCGCACCCCGCCTCCGCGCTACTTCGAGCGCTTCGTCCGCCCCCTCGAACAGCACGCCGTCCTCGACCTGCTCCCCGGCGAAACCACCATCACCGAAGAAGTCACCGCCATCGAAACCCCGGGCCACACCCCCGGCCACATGTCCCTGCTCATCACCTCAAACGGCGAACGCGCCCTCATCACCGGCGACGCCCTCACCCACCCCGTCTACATCACCGAGCCCTGGCGCGAATTCGGCTCAGACGCCGACATCGCCGAGGGCATCGCCACCCGCAAATCCCTCGTCGACCGCCTCGAAGCCGACAACATCACCCTCGCCGCTGGCCACTTCCCCGAACCCGGCTTCGGCCACGTCGTATCTCTCGAGGGCAAACGCTGGTTCCGAGCCCTCTAGCCCTCACTCCCGCTACTCATGCAGCAGCAGCGGATCCATCCCCTCGACCAGTAAACCTTCCACCGAGCCCGCCCCATACAGCTTCGCCGTCAACACCACCCCATCCGATGACACCTCAACCCGACTGAACAGCTCCGACCACGCAAGCTCCCGCCACACACTGCTCCCCGTCGCCAGCCGCTCCTCCAGCCGCCCAACGTTCTCCGCCGCAGCCTCCTCCGAGGAGTGCGCCAAGATCACCGCCGTAAACGCCCCTTCCTCATCCACCCCACTCCCCGCTCCCCACGCCGAATACTGCCGTAGCAGCACTTCACCCTCGTCCGGCGTCCACCCATCGACGACCGAACGCCTCCCCGATCCGTCCCCGATCATCTTCGAGGCCATCGCTAGGTCCTGTGTCACATCCGTCAACACCAGCGTGAACAGCCCCAATTCGTCCGCCACCGTTGCCACTTCACCGAACCCCGCCCGCTCTCCCAGTGAGTTCTCACCCCGTGACGCATCGATCATCCATTCGATGTCTTCGAACCAGTGCGCTCGCACCACGTGCTCGTCGCTGAACACGAATAGCCCTCCACGACCAAACTGATCGAACGCGGGAAGCCCCTCCCGCAGGTCAAGGTGGAACTGCCACTGATCCCCCCACGCCAGGTACCGCTGCCCCGAGTGCTCTCGCACCTCGTGTGGTTGGCACTCTGTGCACTTCGCCAGCGCCTCCTCCACCCCCGCCGCATCAAAGCGCCCACCCACCACGTAGATGTTCCGAGGCGGCCCGTATCCACCCATCAACGCCCGGTCTATCTCACCAAATCCGAAGCCGAACCCTTCTTTCCACCGCGCTTCAGCGTTGAGGAAGTCCTGCCGCGCTGCCCCGAGAATCCCGGACATGAGTGGCACCATCACATCATCCCCTTGCAGTGCCTCCGCCAGCTCGATCCACGCCTCCTCACCCCCGCGCGCCTCCAGCCCGTAGTGCTCCCGGATCGCCGCGTAATCCGTAATCGTCACCCGCTCCCGATACGCCGCCTCATCCGGCACGAACCGCAGCAGATCGCTGAACGCCCCCGTCTGCGCCTCCTCCTCCGACCCAAAACACCCACCCACCACCAACATCCCGCCGAGGGCTGCGAGCATTCCGAGGACTGTCGCTATACGTTTCACCATCGCCCGAAGCCTACCTGACTCCAACCTCACGACGCTCCTGAATCCCAACCCCCGCACACTCCCTCCTTGCCCGCCCTCCATCCGGTTCCTACCATCAATACCGCCCGCGTCAGCGGAGGGGTCGCATAGTGGCCTAGTGCGGGCGCCTGCTAAGCGCTTATCCCCGCAAGGGGATCGAGGGTTCGAATCCCTCCCCCTCCGCCACCACAACCCCCCCACCCTTGGGTACCCTCACGCGAAGCGCCGTCTCACTGCGCCGCGCCAACCGCCGATGGGAACGCATATGTCCACCTTCCACATCTGGACCCTCGGCTGCCAGATGAACCAGGCAGACTCCCTCAAGCTCGCCGCCGGCCTCGAACAGATCGGCTACCAACCCTCGCACGACGAAGACAGCGCAGACCTCTTCGTCATCAACACCTGCTCCGTCCGCCAGCACGCCGAAGACCGCGCCTACTCCCGCATCGGCATGCTCCGAAAGCGCCGCGACAACGGCGAGCAGTTCCAGATCGCCGTCATGGGCTGCATGGTCGGCCCCAAAACCGACGACCTCGAACGCCGCTTCCCCGCCGTCGATGCCTGGGCACGCCCCCAGCAGTTCGAACCCATCCTCGCCATCGCCGACACCGCCCTCACCGAGCGAGACGTCTCCGAGGGCGAACTCGGCGCCGCCCAGCTCATCCAGTGGGACAGCACCTACGGCAAGCCCGCCGGCCCCACCGCATTCGTCCCCGTCATCCACGGCTGCGACAAGTTCTGCACCTACTGCATCGTCCCCCTCCGCCGCGGCCGCGAAGACTCCCGACCCAGCGTCGAAATCCTCGACGAAGTTCGCTTCCTCGCAGCAAACAACGTCCGCGAAGTCACTCTCCTCGGCCAAACCGTCGAAGCCTACGGCCACGACATCGACGAAGACGTCGACCTCGCCACACTCTTCGAGGGCATCGAAACCATCGAAGGCATCGACCGCGTCCGCTTCCTCACCTCCTACCCCAAGGACATGACCGACCGCATCATCGACGCCGTCGCCGACCTCCCCAAGGTCTGCGAGCACTTCAACATCCCCGTCCAGTCCGGCTCCAACTCCATGCTCGAACGCATGCGCCGCGGCTACCTCGTCGAGGACTTCGAGGACCGCGTCGAAAAGATCCGCTCTCGCATGCCAGACGCCGCCATCGCCACCGATGTCATCGTCGGCTGCCCCGGCGAAACCGAAGCCGAATTCCAGGCCACCGTCGACCTCCTCGAGCGCATGCAGTTCGATGTCATCCACGTCGCCGCCTACTCCCCCCGCCCCGGCACCTACGCCCACCGCAAGCTCGAAGACGACGTCTCCCGCGAACTCAAGAAAGAACGCCTCCACGTCATCGAGGCCATCCACGCCGCCTCCTCCGTCCGCATCAACCAGCGCCTCCTCGCCCAAACCGTCGAGGTGCTCGTCGAGCGCGAACAAGATGGCCGCTCCACCGGCCGCACCCGCCACGGCCAACTCGCCCACTTCGAAGCCACCAACCGCATCGGTCAACTCGTAGACGTCACCATCGACGAAGTCACCGCCTGGTCCCTCCGCGGCCGAGAAGCCAGCGCCCTCCTCCTCCCCGTCCTCTAGCCAACCGCCCCCGCCGTCCCACTTCCCACGCTCTCGCTCGCATCTCCACGGCCGTCGACCCCCACGCGCGGATCTCCGCCCCTGCTACGGTCGACCGACCTCCCCGAGAACCAGCACGGAGCAGCGTGGAATCACCAACCAACCTCCGAGGCGACCCCACCACCGGCCAATTCTCCTTCGAGGCTCGGCCAGACCTCTGCGTCCCCGATATGTTCCTCTTCGGAGGCGCCACCGCCTCCGCCGTGAGCGAAGCGATCGAGGCCACGGCGAACCAGCCGCTCGCCTGGGTCACCACCCAGTTCCAGCAGCGCATTCAACCCGGCGCCACGGTCCACCTCCACGTCGCTCGCGATGTCGAACGGCGCCGCCTGACCCAGTGTCGCGTCGAAGGAATCGTCGAGGGCGAGACCGTCTTCCGAGCGCTTGGAGCCACCGCCGCTCGCGAGTCCGCCGCAACAATCTGGGGACCACCGATGCCAGACGTGCCCGCCCCCGCGGACTCTCCACCGCTGAACTTCCGCGAAGGATGGATGGAGTCGGGCTTCCCATCCCGATTCGAATGGCGCACTGCATCCGGTCGTCTCTTCGCCGACTCGCAGCAGGCAAAGAACCAGGACGGTCGAGCCTGCGTCTGGGTTCGCTGGCCCGGCCACGAACTCGGCAGCGCCCCCAGCCAGGCCTATCTCAGCGATCTCGGCATGACTACCTCCGACTCAGCTTCCGAAGGCGAGGGACGAGGCGGCGTCAGCCTGGACAACACCCTCCGCATCGTCTCGACGCAGCCCACGGAATGGCTGCTGCTCGAATGCGCGCTCCGCGCGGACACCGGACTCGCCCACGTCGAGATCTCCATCTGGTCGGAATCTGGCGACCTCATGGGTCTGCACACAACCACCGCACTGAACGTCAGGACCTAGACCTCACTCCGCCCTCCTCTAGCCCCCGACCCTCCGAGGTCCCCCGAAACTTGCGAAGGCTTCGCGAATCCCGACGCCAACGCCGTTTCGCATCGCCCTACGATCCCGACTGATCCCATGCGGGTAGAAGGGCACAGCCCCTTCAAAGATCAAGGGCGGGTGGGTGGGAAATGACCAAACGTCAGCGTCGACGCCAACGGCAAGCCGCACCTGCGACGCCAGCCCCGCTCCCAAAACACCCCAACCTCCCGAGGCGCGAAGCGTCCACCAAGGGGCGAAGACCCCGCGAAGCGTCCACCGAGGTTCGAAGACCCCTAGTCCTTCAGTTCGACGCCGATCACCACCAGGTCATCATCGCCCGTGTTCTCCAGCGTGTGGGCCGGCGTGAAGTCAGACCACAACACCGGAGGCATCTCGAAAGGCGGATCGCCCTCACGCGTATCAAGCATCACTTCTCCGTGCTCGTCGCGGCGCACGAAGTGAGACCCGGACGACACGTACAGCGCGGTCGGTCGGCGGTGCGTGTGGACCGGCGCCGTGTCTCCCGCTCGGATCACCGTCTCCAGCACCCGCACCCGCTCGTTCTCGAAGATCACCCGGTGGTGTCCGGGAGCCGCAATCGGCCCATCAAGATCGTCCGGCCACGGCCAATCAGTCGGTGCAGCAGAGTCAGTCATAGGTCCTCCTCGCGTGTTCCTCGCTTAGGTCACGGGCCGGAGTCTATCGCGCGGAACTGATGGGGTAGCCCGCGAAGCGTCCAAGAAAGGACCTCCACCCCTCCCGCTCCCTCTCCCCGCGTCGTAACGTCGATAGCGATGGAAACCTCACCAACCGTCGCCACCATCGTCGCCATCTTCGCCGTAGACGAAGCCAGGCTGCGCGTGCTCCTCGTCTACCGCACCGGCCCCCCCGAGGCCGGCACCTGGGCCCTCCCCGGCGGCCTCTGGGACTGCGAGGAATCGCTCAACCAATCAGCCGCCCGCAAACTCGTCGAAGAGACCGGCGCCTCCGATGTCTACCTCGAACAGCTCTTCACCATCTCCGGCCTCGATGCCACCCGACCCGCCGTCGC
>JABIST010000094.1 GCA_018700215.1 Dehalococcoidia bacterium
ATGACGACCACCCGCACCCGCACCCCACTCCCACTCCCGCGCCCCTCGCCTTCGCGCTTGGCCCTGATGCGGATCACACCAACCTCTGCCCACCACTCATCGAGCTGGAACCCGCTCCTCGGGCCCAGCTCACCAGGGCGCTCCCACTCCCAACGGAGCCGCGGCAGGATCGCCGCCTCGTCCTCCCGGGCACCCCGTGGGAGACCCCGCTCACCATCAACCGCAGCGCCGTCGAAGGCCCCGCCGTCTTCGTCCTCGGCGGCGTCCACGGCAACGAACCCGGTAGCTGGGCCGCTGCGGATCAGATCGCGGACTGGATGCCGGACCGCGGCACGCTCGTCGTCCTGGCGCGTGCGAACACCCTCGCGATCGATGCCGGCCAGCGCACGCTGCCTGAACTCGGTGACCTCAACCGCTTCTACCCGGGCGAGCCCGCCGAGTCCGCCGGCGCGTTCCCCATGCAGCGGATGGCGAGCGCAATCCTTGATCTGCTGCGGGAGTTCGAGGTCGCCATGCTCCTCGACCTCCACGAGTCGTGGGCCTTCTTCAACGAGCGCACACAGAACGGCACCGCCTACCTCGGTCAGACCATCACCAGCGGAGACGTCTCACAACCCGCCCGCGTCGATGCTCTCGCCGCCGTGGTGAACGAGCTTGTTAGTGAGCGCGAACAGTTCACCGTCCGAGATCGCACCCGCTTCTCCTCCGGCTTCCGCGACACGACGAACCGCGATCCCTCGTGGCCCAGCGGCGGTACCAGCTCCCTCGGCATCGCTCGCTTCGTCCCTGAAGTTCTGCCGGTGCTCGTCGAAATGGGGCAGCAGAACCAGCTCGAATCCCGCCGCTCCGAACTCCACCAGCTCGTCGTCCGCACCGCGCTCCAGCACGAGGGGTTGCTCGACCGCGCCTGAGTCTCCCGAGCAGCAGCGGGCGTCCGTATCGGAACCGCCTCCTATACTCGGTGTACCTGAACCACGCCCCGGAGTAGCTCGTGACCAAGACTGTCGACGGTTCCCTCGTACGCAGCATCGCCCAGCAATTCGGGACGCCCGTCTACACCTACGACGCGGCCCTGATCCGCCAGCGCGTCGCCGCGCTTCAGCGTTTCGACCTCGTGCGCTACGCCCAGAAGGCCAGCTCCAACAGCCACCTCCTGCGCCTCCTCCGAGGGCTCGGCGTCGCCGTCGATGCCGTCTCAGGCGGCGAGATCGAGCGTGCCCTCCGCGTCGGCTACACCGGCCAGGGCGAACCGGCCGACCTCGTGCTCACCGCCGACCTGCTCGACGAGGCCACGCTGCAGCTCATCATCGACCGTGACATCCCGATGAACGCCGGGTCCGTCGATATGCTCCGGCAACTCGGCCAGCGCAAGCCTGGACACCGTGTCTGGCTTCGCATCAACCCCGGTTTCGGTCACGGCCACAGCCGCAAAACCAACACCGGCGGCGAATCCAGCAAACACGGCATCTGGCACGAAGACCTGGCCGAGGCGCTCGCCGTCATCGATCAGTTCGAACTGGACCTCGTCGGCCTCCACATGCACATCGGCTCCGGCACCGACTTCGAACACCTCCAGCTCGTCGCCGGTGCCATGGTCGAGCAGGTCCAGGCCGTGGGCAGAGACGTGCGCGCCGTCTCTGCCGGTGGCGGCCTCCCAGTCGCCTACCGCGACGGCGACGCCGGCATCGATGTCGATGCGTACTTCGAGATCTGGGACCGCGCCCGCCGCGACATCGAGCGCACCGTCGAGCACGACGTATCACTCGAGATCGAGCCCGGGCGCTACCTGCTCGCCGAGGCCGGCCAGCTCATCGCCGAGGTGCGCGCCGTGAAGCAGACCACCCTCAGCCGATTCGCGCTCGTCGATGCCGGCTTCAACGACCTCGTGCGGCCTTCGATGTACGGCAGCTATCACGAAATCTCCGTCGTGCATCGCGACGGCACCGTCGCCAGCGGACCGCTCCAGCCCACGGTCGTCGGCGGCCCGCTCTGCGAGTCCGGCGACGTCTTCACTCAAGAAGAAGGTGGCATCGTCGTTCCTCGCGACCTGCCAGATGTCGAGGTCGGCGACTACGTTGTCTTCCACGATGCAGGCGCCTACGGCTCCTCGATGGCCAGCAACTACAACACTCGTGGCCTCGCGCCCGAGGTGCTGATCGAGGACGGCGAACCGCGCCTGATTCGTCGCCGCCAAACCATCGATGATCTGCTCGCGCTCGAGGAGCAGATCTAGCCCGCTCCCGCCTCGCCCGGTGGTAACGTACCCCTCTCACCAGTCATTACTTCGCAGGCGAAACCTCCGTCACCCGAGCTAGGACAGACTTCCCATGTGTTTCCCATACCACGCAAAGCCCCCCATCCTCCCAATCGCCGGCGCCGCCATCGATTCTGAAGATCTCACCCTCACCGCCAGCGACGGCAATCAATTCGCCGCCTACGTCGCCCGCGCCGAGGAGCCGCTCGGCCCTGCCATCGTCGTGCTCCCAGACGTCCGAGGGCTCTTCCCCTTCTACGAGGAACTTGCCCTCCGCTTCGCGGAGCGCGGCTACGACGCCGTCGCGTTCGACTACTTCGGGCGCACCGCAGGCATCGGCAAGCGCGACGCCGAGTTCGAGTTCCGCCCCCACATCGAGCAGTCCACTTTCGAGGGTGTGAAGAACGACGTCGCCGCCTGCGTCGCCTACCTCCGCGCCGATGACCCAAACCGCAAGATCTTCACCATCGGCTTCTGCTTCGGCGGCAGCGGTTCCTGGCAGCAGGCCGCCAACGGCCACGGCCTCTCCGGCGCCATCGGCTTCTACGGCCACCCCACCCGCGAGAACTTCCCCGGCGGCTCGCCCGCCGTCGTCAGCCTCGTCGAGCAGTTCGAGTGCCCCGTCCTCGCCCTCATGGGCGGCGCCGACCAGGGCATCCCCGCCGACGTAGTCGAGGAGTACGAGCAAGTCCTCACCGACGATCGCCACCCCCACGAGGTCTGCGTCTACGAAGGCGCGCCCCACTCCTTCTTCGACCGCGGCTTCGAGGAGTACGCAGCCGAATCCAAGGACGCCTGGGAGCGCGTGCTCCGCTTCATCGAGCAGTACTCCTAGCCACCACGCGGTCGCACCGCAGCCCGACAGAGTCCGATAGCGAATCGAGGATCACGATGCAGTTCAGCGCCTGGCCCAACCTTTCCGGCGAGTGGGAGCCGCTCCGCGATTTCGCTCAGCACATCGAGCAGTCCGGCTGGGACGGCCTCTGGGTCGCCGATCACTTCATGCCGAACCAGGAAGACAACAGCGGCCCTACCGGCGAAGCCTGGACCAACCTCTCCGCCCTCGCCGCCTCTGTTCCGCGCATCCGCCTCGGCACCATGGTCACCGGCAACACCTACCGCCACCCCGCCGTCCTCGCCAAGATGGCCGCCCAGGTCGACGAAATCAGCGGTGGCCGTCTCGTCCTCGGCATCGGCTCCGCCTGGCAGCAGAACGAGCACGAGGCCTACGGCATCCCCTTCTACACCGTCGGTAGCCGCCTCCGCCGCCTCGAAGAGTCCGTTCAGGTGATCCGTTCCCTCTTCGAAAACGACCGAACCAACTTCGATGGCAAGTTCTACCAGCTCACCAACGCGCCGCTCGCACCCAAGCCCACGCAGCGCCCGCGTCCTCCGATTCTCATCGGCGGCGGCGGCGAAAAAGTCACCCTCCGCCTCGCCGCCCAGTACGCCGATGAGTGGAACGTCTGGGGCGACCCGGACTTCCTTCGCCACAAGATCGGCATCCTCGAGCAGCACTGCGCCGACGTCGGCCGCGACCCCGCCGAGATCCGCAAGTCCGCCAACGCGATGGTCCATCTCACCGACGACCCCGCCGAGGCCGAGCGCATCCGCGAAACCAACCCACGAGCACTCGCCGGCTCTGCCTCCGAGATCCAGGCGCTCGTCCAGCAGTACATCGACGCCGGTGTCGACGAACTCGTCGTCCCCATCTTCGCCCTCCGCCCCGGCAGCGGCATCGAGCGCGCCACAGCCACCGCCGACGGCTTCATCAACGAGGTTGCGTCCGCCTTCCGCTAGGAAGGCATCGAGGCGTACCCCGCTTCCGCTAGGAACGCCCGAGGAGAGGTCGCGCGAGACCATGCCCCGCACGGACCTCTCCGCCGATGAAGCACGTCGCATCGCGCTTGCCGCGCAAGGCTTCTCCGAGCCGCGCCCGAGCGGCCGAGTCGACGCGCGCCACCTCCGACGCGTCCTCAAGCGCATCAACCTCCTGCAGCTCGACTCAGTCAACGTCGTTGTTCGTTCGCACTTCATGCCGTTCTTCTCGCGGCTCGGTCCCTATCCGCAGGAACTGATCTACGACCTCGCCTTCAAGCGTCGGGAACTCTTCGAGTACTGGGGCCACGAGGCCTCCCTCTTGCCGGTCGACACCTATCCGCTGCTCCGTCACCGAATGGAGCAGGCCGTTCCCCGCTACCAGGCCTCCACGCTCATGTCCGAGCGCCCCGAATATGCCGCCGCAATTCTCGAGGAGGTGCGTGCCAACGGCCCGCTCACCGTCTCCGACCTCGAAGACCCCGGCGAGCGCACCGGCCCCTGGTGGGGCCACGGGCCTGGCAAGGCAGCGCTCGAATGGCACTTCCGCACCGGCGCCATCACCACCCACGACCGCCGCGGCTTCACCCGCGTCTACGACGCCACCGAGCGCGTCCTCCCCCCGCACACCCTCGACGCCGAAATCCCAACTCCCGAGGCCGCCCAGCGCGAACTCCTCCTCCGCTCCGCCCGCGCCCACGGCGTCGGCACCGCCAAAGACCTCGCCGACTACTACCGACTCAAGACCCCCGCCGCCCGCCCGCTCCTCAACGCCCTCGTCGACGAAGGCGCCCTCCAGCGCGTTACCGTCGAGGGCTGGCGTCAGCCCGCCTACCTCCACCCCGAAGCCAAACTCCCGAGGAAGATCGAAGCCCGCGCCCTCCTCACCCCCTTCGACTCCCTCGTCTGGGAACGAGACCGCACCACCCGCCTCTTCAACTTCGACTACAAGATCGAGATCTACGTCCCAGAACCCCAGCGACGCTACGGCTACTACGTGATGCCCTTCCTCCTCAACGGCCACCTCGTCGCCCGCGTCGACCTCAAATCCGAGCGCGACACCAGCACGCTCGTCGCCCGCGCCACCCACATCGAGCCAGCCGCGGATCCTCGCGAGGTCGCCTCGGCCCTGGCGACAGAGCTGCGGCTTATGGCGGAGTGGCTGGGCCTCGATCAGGTACGGGCCGACGTTCGCGGGAACCTCGCGAGGGAGCTGCGAGTAGCCCTCGGCTAGCGGCGCCAAACACAAAGCGACGGGCGAGGTCTCCCCCGCCGGTCGCTCCGCGTTCGACTCTCAACCAGTCACTCTAGACCGGGTAATTCGTTGCTGGGATGATCGATAGTGTCAGCGTATACGTGAGCGCTGAGGAGCCGGTGTCCGCGATGCGAACGGCGATACGCGAGCCTGCAGCAATGAACAGCGGGACGATCGGGATATACAGCCCCTCGTTCGCTGTCTGATACTTCGGTACCGCTTGTGTGTACTGCACAACCTCGGACGCTGCGGCACCAGTAGCGATATCGATCTGTGCAGCGCCTGCCGTCGTATTGGTGACGCCGTGAGCGATACCGATTACGTAGCTGTCCTGCGCGAGCGAGTTCTCGATCTCGGAGTACGCTCCATAGTCCAGAAGGCCTCCTGTGCCCGATGCGTAGGAGATAACTCCGCCGGTATCCGGCAGGACCAATGCACCGAAGCCAGCAGCAACGGAGCCGGTTCCGCTTCCCGATCCCGAGCCGCTGGGAGGAGTGATGATCGCCATCGTTAGGCCCCCACCCCGCGCTCGTCCGACGTCACCTTGAGCGTCGCGTCCGCCGTCACGCGGATCGCCTTGAAGTTCACCAGCTCCTCGGCGCTTTCGAGAATGATCGAGGCACCCGCGTCCACCAGGTGACCTTCCGAGGTGGTCGGCGCTGGCCCGTCGGACCGGAACCGGATCTGGTCTGTTTCCACCGTGATCAGGGCGCGGTCGCGCCCGCTCCGCACCGAATCGGTGATCCCCACCGCCGACGTGCTCACCGTCAAACTCTCGTATCCAAAATTCGCCACCAAGAACCTCCCTGGGCGATCGATCTGCTGTCTTTGCTCTCCATCTGAAATTTCCGAGGCGTGAGCGCTACCGAGCTA
>JABIST010000224.1 GCA_018700215.1 Dehalococcoidia bacterium
GCGTCTCTTGCTCCTCGAACGTCAGTCCAAGGCGCGCGTCCAACCCAACACCGATGTCCATGACAGCCTCCCGAGTGCGTGTGATCTGCCGACGGAGCGTACAACGAAGACCCTGGCTGCCGTTGGATGCCCGGTCGAAGCGGTGAAGGGGACGAGCAGGATCGCCGCGCCCTCGCGAGCCGTCGTCGCACGCCTACAATCTCGGGACACAGATGAGTAGGAGCCAACGATGTTGAAAGTTACTTCCGACACGATCCCCGGCCGTGAGATCGAGGAGACGCTGGGCGTCGTGGTGGCGAACGCCGTGCGGGCACGGCACGTGGGGCGGGACATCCTCGCGGGCCTGAAGAACATCGTCGGTGGCGAGATCGGCGCCTACCAGCACCTGCTGAAGGAGTCGCGCGAAGAGGCGATCACGCGAGTCGAGGCCGACGCCGCGGCGATGGGTGCTGACGCGATCGTGGCGATGCGGATGGCCACCTCGAGCATCACGCAAGGCGCGTCCGAGGTGCTGGTCTACGGCACGGCGGTGAAGCTGCGCCCAGAATGAGCCCCGAACCGGATCAGATCAGTGGCGCGCTGGACGGCGTCCGCGTCGTCAACGCTGGGCAGATCATCGCGGGCCCGTTCACGGCGACGCTGCTGGCCGAGTTCGGCGCGGACGTGATCAAGGTGGAGGCGCCCGCGAACCCGGCGGCGCGCACAGTGCAGTTCGCGCAAGACCATCGAGGGCAGCGCGGGGTGACGCTGAACCTGCGGCACCCGGACGGTGCGGCGCTGTTCCGGAAGCTGTGCGCCACCTCGGATGTGCTGGTCGAGAACTTTCGCCCCGGGACGCTGGAGCGACTGGGGATGGCGCCGGACGACCTGCGGAAAGAGAACCTGGGACTGATCGCGGTGCGGATCAGCGGCTACGGGCAGACGGGGCCGTACCGCGACCGCACGGGCTTCGACCGTGTCGCCCTCGGATTCAGCGGCATGACCTACGTGACCGGCGACGCCGACCGGCCGCCGGTTCGGCCCGGCTACTTCGTCGCGGACTACGGCACGGGGGCGTTCGCGGCGTACGGGGTGATGCTGGCGCTGCGCGCGCGGGAGCTGACCGGGCGCGGCCAGGACGTGGACATGGGGCTGTTCGAGGCGCCGTGGCGGATGAGCGGGACGCACCTGCCGAACTACGGCCTGAGCAGCGAGAACCGCGAGCGAGCCGGCAACTACTACCCCGGTGTCGTACCCGCCGAGCAGTTCGAGACTTCCGATGGCCACCACCTGATCATCAACGCCACCACACAGCGACCGTTCGAACGGCTCTGCGAGGCGATCGGCCAGCCGGAGCTGATCGAAGATCCACGCTTCACACCTCGGGAAGAGCTGGTGGCGAACGCGCACGCGATCCACGACATCATTCGACCGTGGGTGGCGGAGCGAACGCTCGAGGAGAACCTGACGATTCTCGACGAGCACGCCGTCCCGTGCACCAAGGTCTTCGCAACGAGCGACATCGTGGCGGACCCACAGTACGCAGCGCGCGAGCAGATCCTGACCGTTGAGGCGCCCGACGGCACGCCGCTGTTGCAGCCGGGGATCGTGCCTCGACTGACGGACACGCCCGGCCAGGTCCGCCGTCGCGCACCCAACCCCGGCGAGCACAATGACGAAGTCTTCGGCGAGCTGCTGGGCGTAGCTGCCGAGGAGCTGGCTCGGCTACGCGAGGAAGGCGCGATCTAGCGCCCCTCGCACACCTTGACGCGCTCCCTCGCCGCGCCCAGCATGGCGGCCACAAGACCAACTGGCGGAGGTTCCCCCATGACCAGCATCCACACACGCATCTGCGACATGCTCGAGATCGAGCACCCAATCATCCTCGCGGGGATGTCCCCGGTAGCCGAGTGGGAGCTGGCCGCGGCCGTCTCCGAGGCCGGCGGGCTGGGCGTGCTGGGGGCGGCGGCGATGACGCCGGATGAGATTTCCGAGAGCGTGCGAAAGATTCGCGAGTACACCTCGAAGCCGTTCGGCGTGGACATCCTGCTGCCTGCAGCGACGGCAACCTTGGCCGACCTCACCTCGGACTCCCGCCAGACGGGCGAGGAGCCGCAGCTACCTGAGGAGTACTCGCAGTTCCAGCAGCGGGTGTACGAGGCGTTCGACCTGAAGGACCCGGGGCCAGCGGAGCCGCGCGGTGATGAGCGTTGGACACGACTGACGATGGCCGAGCGCCAGCAGGCGCAGGTCGACTGCATCCTGCAAGAGAACGTGCCCGTGTTCGCGAGCGGCCTCGGAAACCCCGCGCCCTACGTCGAGGCGTTCCACGGCAACGGCGCGAAGGTGATCGGGCTCGTGGGCAACGTGAAGAACGCGCGCCGGATCCGCGATGGCGGCGCTGACATCGTGGTGGCGCAAGGCACCGAGGCGGGTGGGCACACGGGGCGCATCGGCACGATGGCGCTGGTGCCGCAGATCGTCGATGCGGTGTCGCCGCTGCCGGTGGTCGCCGCCGGCGGCATCGGGGACGGTCGAGGGCTGGCCGCCGCGATCGCGCTTGGCGCGGAA
>JABIST010000089.1 GCA_018700215.1 Dehalococcoidia bacterium
ATGGGCATCCTCGACGGCTGGAAGGCGAAACGGTTCCTTGAGGACGCCGAGAGCGCCCTCGAGCGCGGCGACTTTCGAGCCGCTATCCACGCGCTGACCGACGCAGTTCACCTCAAGCCAAACTGGCACGAGGCGCAGTACCAGTACGGCTCCGTCCTGCTCGCCTCAGCCGACGCCAACGTCGCACGCGGCCACAGCGCCGATGTGCGCGCCACCCAGTCCTATGAACTGGCCACCGAGGCACTCAAAGCCCTCAACCGCGCCCTCCGTGACGGACCCAACCACCCGGAGGCGCACAACGACCGCGGCCGCGCCCTCGTCAAGCTCGATCGCCTCACCGAAGCTGACGAGGCGTTCGGCGATGCCCTCGATCAGCGACCAGACTTCGAAGCCGCCTCATTCAACCGCCGCTGGCTTCGTGGACAGATGTCACGCCTCGAGGCACTGGACATCGAAGGCGCGGATCACGAGGTGATGCGCGAGCTGCGCGAGTACAGTCTGCGTGCCACCTAACCACGCCAATAGTCCTGCCTGCGGTTAGCCGGTCGGCCCTATCGCGGAGAAATCACGGAAACATAGGCTCAGTCCATTGCACATCGCCCAAATCAGGCGGTATGCTTCCCCGCATCATGAAGCGGTAGAACAACAGAACTGTTCACCCGCTCATACACATGCAGGTTTGAATGCTCCCTCAACAGGAGCCGCAGCAAGGACACTGAACATGGACGTTCGCCACGCACCACATTCCGGCGAACGGTCACCCCGTCGTCGCCTACTCGCCATGGATCTGTCGAAGGCAGATATGGCTACTGCAGCGGACGCCATGGCGACGGTGCTCGATAGCACCTCGCTCAACAACGAGGATCGCGTCCAACTCCTGGGTAACGCCCTCGTCATGGAGGCACTGCGCCCCCACTGGGTCGATGGCCGCAGCCCCGGCGAAGCGCACCGCCTGCTCCGCACCACCGATCCAGAACTCGCCGACGCCGTCGAAGCGCTCGCTCCGATGCTGCTCGGCCGCGCCGAAGCCCGCGACGACGCCCAGCGCGCCGTCACCGAGGTCGAGGAGCTGCTCGCCTTCTAGCTCGGCGCCCACCTATCAGCGCGCACCCATCGCCTACGTCTGACGCACCGGATCGAGCTCCCCCTCGAAGCACTGCTCGACGCCATCAAGGGTTGAGCAAGCCCCCGGATAGCCGCTCCCGCCCCCGGCACTGACGAAGACTGTCAGAACGATGTTCGGGCGAACCCTGATGCCTGTGACTCAGGGGCGACCGTACGCTCCGTGAGTCGAAGTCCCTAGGTGTATGCGAGTAGGGGACTTGGAAACGGAACATCAGATGAACGGTCTCGATCTCCCCCGCTGGACAGTCCCGGTCGTCGGCCTCGCCGCCGCCGTCTGGGCGATCAGCATGTGGTGGATGGTCGCCACCATGCCCGCCTCCGCCAATTCCGATGCGGATCTGCGACTCGTCGTCGCCAACGCTGAAATCGAACAGCTCCAGGTGGTGGTCGACGAACTCCAGCAGCAGCTCACCGAACTGCACCAGGACCGCACCCAGCTCAGCTCACGCCTCGAAACCCTCGAGCAGGCGCCCATGACCGCGCAGCTCTCTCTCGCAGGCCCACCGCCCACCGCCGACAACCCCAGTGACGACACCACCGCACCGACCGCCGCATCCAAGGCCAGCCCAACGCCAACAGCCACACCGACGCAGGCACCCACCCCACGACCGACGGTGCAACCAACCGCGGAGCCGACCGCACAGCCCGCGGCACAGCCCATCCGCAACGACCGAGACCTCTACAACTGCCGAGACTTCGAGAGCTGGGAGCAGGCACAAGCCGTCTTCGAAGCGAACCTCCCCGGCGACCCGAACCACATCGATATGGACCAGGACGGCGTCGCCTGCGAGGCACTCAAGAAGTAGCCGCCCCAACCCTGTGAGACCGTCAGACTTCCCCGCCTAACCGTGACAGGGACCGGATAGAATCCGGCCATGAGCTCGCGCATCCCTCTCCAGCGATCCGAAGAAGCGCTCGACCGGTTCACTCGGGCGACCGAGCTGCCCATGTTGCTGCTGGCCCTCGCCATGATTCCGCTTCTGGTCGCTCCGCAATTGCTCGAACTCTCCGAAGGCATCGATCGAACGATCGTCGCGGTCGATTGGTTCATCTGGGCGGCGTTCGCATTCGAACTGGGCACAAAGACGTATCTGGCTCCTGCTCGCCGCCGATTCTTGACGCGGCATTGGTACGACGTCCTGCTGGTCCTCGTCCCATTCTTGCGCCCACTTCGGGTGGTGCGCTCGGCTCGCGCCCTACGCCTGCTTCGCGCGGTCCGCCTACTCGCGTTCGCGAGCCGCCTTGGTCAGACGGCTCGCACCGTTCTGACGCGGCATCGCCTCGACTACGCACTCGCGACGGGAATGATCGCAGTCCTCGGTGGTGCCACCGCCGTCTACTACTTCGAACGGAACGCCGAGGGGTCGATCAACGACTTCGGAACCGCCCTTTGGTGGGCGATCGTGACCGTCACCACTGTCGGCTACGGCGATTACTCCCCCAGTAGCCCCGCTGGCCGAGGTGTGGCGGTCGTCCTGATGCTGCTCGGCATCGGTCTGTTTGGGATCATTGCCGCCAACATCGCGGCCTTCTTCATCAGCAACGAAGACGATGGTCGCAACAACGAGCTGCTCGAAGAAATGCGCGCGTTGCGCGAGCAGGTCGCTGAACTGAGCTCCCTCGTTCGCGCGAGCCAGGCTGGCAAACACTAACTCCGCCGCCGCCTCAGCCCTGCGCGAGGTGCTCGCGAATCCCGTTCACCACCGCCAACGCCTGCGCGATCGGCTCCACGTCGTGAACGCGCACCACATGCACACCTTCGAATGCCGCCAGCGTGTTGAACGCCAGCGTCGCTTCAAGCTGACCCGGCGCGTCCTGTCGCTTCTGATGGCCAAGCAGCTCTGCCAGGAACCC
>JABIST010000124.1 GCA_018700215.1 Dehalococcoidia bacterium
CTCCCGTCAGCAGGTTCAACCCGTTGAACCGGCTGCGGTTCGCAATGTTGTCCAGCTCTGACCGCAGCGTCAGCAGCTCTTCACCAAGCGACGTGCGGTCCGAGGTCGACAGAATCGTCGAACCAGCCTGCACCGTCAGCTCGCGCATGCGCTGCAAAATCGCGTGCGTCTCGTTCAGTGAACCCTCAGCGGTCTGGATCATCGAGACGCCGTCTTGCGCGTTCCTCAGACCCATCTGCATACCGCGAATCTGCGAGCGCATCTTCTCACTGATCGCCAGACCGGCCGCGTCGTCCGCCGCTCGGTTGATCCGCAGACCGCTGGAAAGCTGCTCCAGCGCCTTGCTCATCTTCGCACCCGTCACACCCAGGTTTCGCTGAGCGTTCAACGCGGCAACGTTCGTGTTAATGAACATTCCCATAATCGTGGCCTCCTCTGCCAGGAGAACCGGTATCCCTACCGGTTCACACCCCGCCCTGTCGGTAATCTCACCAACAGGGTCTCTCCCACAAATCTTCGGCACCCCATCGGTCCTCTTTAGGGGTTCTCACCCATGCAGACCAAATTTCCTTACGTAAACCTTTCTTATGGATCGCGGGGATTCCCCACGCCCACCAAGGGGAATCCCTCAGCACCCTCCGGGGAGCCCACACCTACGCTGCCTGCATGAACCAAACCGGCATCAAGCAACTCGCCGTCTGTGGCTGGGACGAATACACCGCGGTCCTCGTCGACGCGCTCGCCGAGCGCACTGACCTGCGCCCCGTCGCCATCGGCGACGATCGCCCCGCCGCCCTCGTGCGCGCACGCGCCGCCACCGGCCTCCCCTGCTACCAGCACCTCCGCGAGATGCTGCGTGCCGCCGACTACGACGCCGTCCTCATCGGCACAACCGTTGACCGCGAGTCGCTCGTCGAACTCACCGCAATGAAAGGCGCTGCTCTCTTGATCCGAGGCGACGTGGCCAACGCAGACACCCTCAACGCGGCAGCAGCCGCCACCATCAAGACCGGTAACCAGCTCCACCTCGTCCGCCCAGAACTCCAGCGTTCCGGCATCGATCTGCTCATGAACCTCGTCGGCAGCAACCCGGCCTGGACACCCACGCTCGTCGCCATCGAACTCACCGCCGCCAACGGAACCCGCGCCGCGCTCCAGAGCGCCGCCGCGCTGGCATTGCGCCTCCAGGGCGCCACCGCCACCCAGGCATTCATCTCAGAAGCCGGATACAACGGCCACGAGGCCCTCCTCGCATCCGTCCAGATCCGCCACGGCGACCGCGCCCTCACCACACTCCTCGTCCGTCCCGGCAGCGACGAAGCCTGCCGCGTCACCATCCAAACCCCCGCCGGCATGGCCGAACTCGTCGCCCGCGATGGCAACGCCGCCCTCGACATCTTCCCGCTCGAGGGCGACCACACACACACTGAACTCACGGACGAAGACCTGATGCTCGCCGAATCCACCCGCATCTCGAACGCCACCGGCACCCGCATCGACGAAGTCTTCGCCCCCCACGAAGCCGCACTCCTGCGGGCGATCGAATCCTCGCTCGCCACCGGCTTCGTCGCCCCCGTCCAGGACCCCGGCACCCGAGGCTCGCTCCGCATCCTCGAAGGCGGCGACCACACCACCTCCCGTCGTCGCGGCCACCTCCACCTCATCGACGGCTAACAACTCGCCCCAGATCCACCCGCCTCAGGTCCACCCGCCCCCCTTCCGAGGGCAGACACCGATGCAGAGCACACCCCACACGCGGCCCAATGGTTGAAACGTCTTCTCGGTCCCACGCGGGTCCGCCACGGAGCATCAACCCCGAATGAGTCGCAAACTCCGCCATCTCGCCATCTCTCTGATCACCAGCGCCGCCCTGCTCGGCATCGCCGCGCTCGCCCCTGCTGCCACCGGCAGCGCCGCAGAGTCCACCGGCAGCGCCGCTCAGTCCGTTGCCGCCGTTCGAACCTCCGAACCAGCCCTCCTCCAGGTCCCCCAGCCCTCCGGCATGACCATCGGCTATGCCGGCACCACCCAACCGGAAGCCCTCGTCTCCGCACAACCCTTCAAGATCCGCACACTCGCCACCTTCCATGTCCCCACCCAGCGCTGGAGTACCTACGTCCCCGGCGCACCCAGCTTCGCCAACACCCTCACCAGCGCCAACCTCACCCCGGAAAGCATCGTCTTCGCCAAGCGAACCGATGCAACCTCCCTCCTCTGGTCACCCCCCGTCTTCGCCGGCCCGCCCGTCGTACCGGTCCCCGAGGGCGCGAACACCCTCATCCCACCTCCACCAGACGGCCTCACCATCGGCGTCGCCGGAACCACTGACCCCGCCGTCCTCACCGCGGTGCAACTATTCAACGTCCAGACCATCAACGCCTGGGACGTCGCCCAGCAGCGCTACCACACCTACATCCCCGGCGCCCCCGCCATCGTCAACACCCTCACCCCCCAGACCCTCACCGCAGCCGACTTCGTCTGGCTCAAAGCCGACGGCGGCCCCACCGGCGCAATCCTCTTCGAAGACACCGAACTCGAGACAGCCCTCGTTATCCCCTCATTAGGCCACACCATCCCTTCGATCGGCCCAGCAATCGAGGGACAAGTCATCGATATGGGGAATGGTCGCTTCACCTACGCCCCACCGAAGAACTACTTCGGC
>JABIST010000136.1 GCA_018700215.1 Dehalococcoidia bacterium
ACATCGCGTGGTCAGCATTGGCCAACAGCGTCTCAGCGTCCACGCCGTGGGAGGGGTAGCGCGCAATCCCCAGGCTAGGAGCACAGCGCAGCAACTTCCCGTTCACTTCGTACGGACGGGACAGCGAATCCATGATCCGCTCCAGTAGTTCCGCTGACACCGGGTCGCTGCTCAGATCCGCCAACACCAGTGCAAACTCGTCGCCCCCGAGTCGCCCCACGGTATCGCTCGAACGAATCCGAGCGCGCACGCGCTGCGCCACCAGCTGCAACAGCCGGTCCCCAGTCTCGTGTCCCAGGGTGTCATTGATCGATTTGAACTTGTCCAGATCCAGGAACGCCACCGCAATCTCGGTGTTGGTTTCGTGCGCCCGTTCCAACTCGAAGTTCAGTCGGTCCATGAACTGCGTACGGTTCGGCAGTCCGGTCAGCGCGTCGTGTGTGGCGGAATGCCGCAGCTCATCTTCGCTCTTTCGCAGCCGCTCAACCGTCTCCTCTAGTTCCATCGCCCGGTCCTCAGATTCCGCCATCGTCAGTGACAGACGCCTGGTCATCGCCGCCAGCGAATTACCGAATGTGTCTGCCGGCGAGCGCGGCTCAACCTCAATCTCCAGGTTCCCCCACGCCAGCTCCTCCGCCGCCGTCGCCATCTCCGTCAGATACACCCGCATATCATCGAATGCCGTCCCAATCTCACCGATAGCGTCACCCGTACGCTCCATCGGCCTCGCCTGCAGATCTCCCTCTGCGATCTGCCTCGCGTCATTGGCCAGTTCCACCAGCGGACGGGCAATGCTACGTGCGGTCACGGTCAGCACAACGAAGTAGAGCACCAGCATGACTGCCGCTCCCACAACAATCAGCACCAGCATCACCACAGCGGTGGATTGACGTCTCGTCGCATCCGCACCGATCCCTTCGACGATCTCCCGCTCCACCGCGAACAAGCCCTCCACGTGACCACTCAGAGACTCGAACACTCGCCCCCCGTCCGGCGACGACGAAACGAGGGTCCCCGACAACAGTTCCGACCGCAGCAGCAACGCACTTTGCACCTCGGAGTCGGCCATGATCTCCCAGTACGTTGTCAGCATCACCCGCGGCGCACGCCCCAGGAACAGGTGCAGGTACGCCTGCTCCTCTGACAGCAGGCCGTGCAGTTCCAGGCGCTCTGCCTCGGTAAGCACGCCATCCGCGCTACTCGTCCCCAAAATGCCGCGAATCAACGCAGAACGTTCCTTCGCGTGGAGAAAGCCCCAGTGCGCCACCGCCAGCGACGAAGGGCTCGACCCGCCAGACTGAAGAGCGTTCGCGTAGGTAGTCATTCCCAGTAACTGCTCGATCATGCTCGTGTAGGGGCGCATCGCAGAGGGACCTCCCAACTCCCCGGAATCCAGCGCAACTCGGTGTGCCATCAGCTGATCCCAACGCGCCTCAAGCGTCGACTCGGCGGCCGTGAATCGCACATCAACCTGCGCGTCGAACTCCTCCAGTGCAATCAGCAGCCGCGCCCGCGCTTCCTCAGTCGCCAACCGCTGCACAGTCAGTGCGTCCGTTACCCCGCCAACTGAGCTGGCCGCAATCCCGCTGAGACCTCGCTCTCGCTGGAGTTCGTGAATGAAACTCCCGGATGACAGCGCAAGCTCTGCGCGCTCGTAGTTGTCAGACTCAGCAGCCCGATCGCCCAGCTTGTCCTGCACCGCGCCGGCGGCAAACGCGCCCAGCGCCAGCAGCGGAACCAGCATCATCAGGTCCAGCTTCACGCCAATCGTCAGCCCCCGCGCCCGCGCGCGCAGCCGATCCCCTGCTGCTCTGATCAGCCCATTCATCAATACCAGCCCCACTCGAACGCACCGGCGTCACCACATGAACCTCTCGGTCCACGTGCACACCATCAGCTAATTGTCGGCAGGAACTCCCAATTCCTTGGCCCAATTCCCTACCAATGGGACCTTTGACCCTATTGAAATCAGTAGCAACGCCGCGCCCTCGCGTCACTCGTCCCCCATCCACCACTGCCGTACCGTGAGTCCATGAGCGACACCCCGGCACGGATCTATGGTGGCCAGGCCGTCGTCGAAGGCGTGATGATGCGCGGGCCCAACACCATGGCCATCGCCGTCCGTGCCCCGGACGGCAACATCGTCACCCACGCAGAGCGGCTCAGCGCCCTCTACACCACCCCGCTCCGCCTCGTCCCACTGCTCCGAGGCATCGCCGTCCTCGGCGAATCACTCACGCTCGGTGTTCGAGCGCTCAGCTGGTCCGCCGTCATCGCCGCCGGCGAAAACGACAAAGAAGGTAAACCAGCGGACCTCGGCGTCGCCGGCTGGGGCGCGCTCTTCATGACCATGAGCCTCGCCAGCCTCATCTTCTTCCTCGGCCCCGTCGCCCTCACCTTCTGGCTCGACGAACCGCTCGGCTCACCCTGGTGGTCCCTCCTCATCGAAAGCAGCTTCCGCCTGCTCCTCCTCGTCGGTTATGTCTGGTTGATCGGCAGGTCAGACGATGTCCAGCGCGTCTTCCAGTACCACGCCGCCGAACACCAGACCATCCACGCCTACGAGCACGGCCCAGAACTCAGCGTCCCCGCCATCCGACGCCACCCGAAAGAACACCCACGCTGCGGGACATCCTTCCTGCTCACCGTCGCCGTCGTCTCTGCGTTCGTCTTCGTCTTCGTCGGCTCAGACCCGCTCTGGTGGCGCTTCGGCTCGCGGCTCGTCCTCATGCCCGTGATCGCTGGCCTCTCCTACGAAGCAATTCGCTTCGGCGGCCTGCACGAAACCTGGCCCGGCGTGCGCCTGCTGTTCACCGCAAACATCGCGCTCCAGAAGCTGACAACAAATGAACCGGACGACGAACAGATCCAGGTCGCTCTAGAGGCCTTCCA
>JABIST010000098.1 GCA_018700215.1 Dehalococcoidia bacterium
CCAGGGGCGCCGGGGGCACCGGGGGTGGCGTTTACTCGGCTGATTTTCATCGAGGGGAGCGAGGCGGCGGCGGGGGAGTTGCGGTCGGCGATTGCGGAGCGGGGTGGGGACGATCGGGTTGAGGTGGTGGTGGGGGATGTGAACGTGGAGCTGCCGCGGGTGCTGGAGGGTGTGGAGCGGACGACGCCGGTGTTCGTGACGCTGTTCGCAGATGAGGTGGAGCCGGCATGGTCGACGGTGGAGCAGATGGCTGCGTGGAATGTGGAGCTGTTGATGAGTTTCCCGTTGCAGACGACGGTGAGTCGGGGAGGCGACCGGGTGCAGATGCGTCGGTACTTCGGGGATTCGGGGTGGGAGGAGGATTGGGGTCGCGGGGAATACGGTGCGGTGCGGGAGTTCTACCAGGATCGGTTGCGGTCGCTGGGGTGGACGCGGCAGGCAGACGACGATCTGCTGGTGAAGGATCACGATCCGGTGGGGCATAAGGATTACTGGCTGATTCACGCGGCACGTCGGGAGGCGGAGCAGGGCGTGTGGCAGTGGGTCCTCCGCCGCGCCCACGGCGCCGGTTAGGGCGTTTCGCGGCTGCTTGAGTGTCGTCGGGTGGCAACTTCGTCAGGTTGGGTGGTGCGACGGGCGTTAGACTCGGGGTATGACTCGCTTCGGTTGGTTGGTGGTTGGTGCGCTGCTGGTGGGGCTGGCGGGCGTGGTGGTTGGGTGCTCGGACGACGGCGAGCCCTCGGTGGAGGCGATCGCTGAGGCGGAGGAGCTGGCGCTTGCCGCGCTGCTGACGGGGGCGGATTTGCCGGCAGGGGATTGGGTGGTTGAGGAGATGGATCTGCTGGAGGTGGATTCGTACACGCCTGACCCGGCGGACTGGCCGGAGGTGTGTGGGGAAGAGCCGGACTGGCCGAGCTGGGACGAGGATGGCGTGCTGGTAGCTCGGGGACGAGGATTCATGCTGGGCGAGTCATCGGAGGCTGCATTCTCAACGATGGTGATGGTGTTTGAGAGTGTCGAAGAGCTCGATCGTCTCATGGAGCGGCGCGCTGAGGAGGCGGATCGTCAGGTCACCGACGAGTGCACGGAGGCGCTTGAGGCTCGGGACACAACGCAAGGATTTGACTCGCGCGACGAAGAGCCGCTCTACGAGTTGCCGGATGCGACGGGGATTCGCAGGATCTCGATCTTCACGACGTCAGGGCTCACAACCGAGGTGACGATGGAGATTCACTCGTTTGCCCGAGGTCGGGTGATGGCGATGTACTCGATCGTCGGAAGTGATGAGTCGCCTCGGGAGATCGATCACCAGGGGTTGTTGGAGGCGTTTGAGGCGCGGGTGGTGGCGGTGCAGGAGTAGTGGTGGGGACTCGTGGGGCTCTCCTGGCGCTGATGGTGATCGTGGCGATCGCGGTCCTGGGCTGCTCAGACGACAGTGAGCCCTCGCCCGAGGCGGTCGCTGAGGCGGAGGAGCTGGCGCTTGCTGCGCTGCTGACGGAGGGGGATTTGCCGGGGATCGGGTGGGAGGTATCGGAGGTGGGGTGGCCGGCGGAGGACGCTGGGGGCAACGACGAGGTTCGGTTGGTGCCGCAGGAGGAGGCGACTCCGGCAGCGTGGGCGGAGGTCTGCGGGATGCCCGAGCAGGCGACAGACGGTTGGGAGACCGCGGAGGGGCAGCTGGTGATGAGGGCGCGGAACTTCATCGCGTTCGAGTCATTGCAGGGTGGCGGCCTGCTCGGGCTGCTGGTGTCGGTGGTGGTGTTCGAGTCGTCGGACGATGCGGAAGCGGCACTGGACCGACGGGCAGCGTCACTCGCCATTCCCGGGCTCTCCGATGAGCGATGTCGTGAGGCGATCGCTGCGGAGATTGGGGTGGATTCGTTCGACTTCAGACAGGAGGAGCTGACCGATGGACTCGATGATTCGATCGCGTTGCTACAGACCTCCGTCTACACGAAGAGCGACGAGACCAACCGCAGTGTGACGGAGACTCACCTGTTCGTGCGGGGGCGGGTGATGGGGAGCTACGTGATCCTCGGAGGTGACGAGTCGCCTCGGGAGATCGATCACGGGAAGCTGCTGGCGGTGTTTGAGTCGCGGGTGGTGGCGGTGCAGGAGTAGGCCCGTTCCGGGCTTGATTGACGCTTCGCGCCTGGGATCGCGAAGCCCTCGAGCTGGCCGCAGGAGTGGAGGGCGACGCGGGATCAGCGGGGGGCGAAGAGTTCGGCTGAGTAGGTCGTGGGATCGCCGCGGTCGCCGACGACGAGGACTGTGCCATCGGGGAGGAGGGTCGTGGTGTGCCAGTGGCGGCCGTCCGACATCTGGTCGATGAGGGTGAAGGTGGCTGTCGCGGGATCGTAGATCTCTGCGGATTGGCTGGGGCTCCAGCCGTGCCCTCCCACGGCACCACCGCCGGTCAGCAGGATACGCCCATCGAGTAGCGCGACGGCCTCGTGACCGAATCGTCCCTCGTTCATCGGAGAGATGGTCTGCAGGTCGGCGGTTGTCACGTCGAGGATGGCGGCGGTTGGCAGGGCGACGAAATCTTCGTCGCAACAGTCGCCGGTGAGAAGGATGCGACCATCTTCGAGGCCGGTGGCGGTGGTTGGCCATTGGAAGTCCGGCGGACCGTCGAGGAGGGCGAAGGTGCCGGTTGTTGGGTCGTAGATCTCGGGTGGTTGGAGTTCTTCGAACGCGGCGCCGTGGACGAGGATGCGGCCGTCCGTGAGGTGAACGATTGACACGAAGGCGCGGCCGAAGTGCATCGAGCCGGTGGGGGTGAAGGCGCCGGTTGCGGGGTCGTAGATTTCGGATTCGGCGATGTAGGGGTTGCCGAAGCCGCCGATGATGAGGACGCGGCCGTCCGGGAGCAGGGTGGTGGCGTGGGCGAGGCGGGGGACGGTCATGTCTCCGGCGTCTTCGAAGGTTTCGGTGGCGGGGTCGTAGATTTCGGCGGAGGAGAGGGTGCCGGCGGCACCGCCGTGCGCGACGCCGCCGGTGATGAGGACGCGGCCATCGGCGAGGCGGGTGGCAGCGTGGGTCTGGCGGGCGTGGGTGAGGGAGCCGGTGGGGTGGAAGGCGCCGAGGAGGATTGCGGGGTGGTCCGGGTCATCGGAGGTGGTGGGGACGGAGGCGGTTGGGTCGTAGATTTCGGCGGAGGTGAGGAGGCCTTCGTAGATGTGGTTGCCGCCAGTGATGAGGACAGTTCCGTCATCGAGCAGGGTGGCGGTGTGGAGGGAGCGCGGGGTCGCGAGTGGGCCGGTTCGGCCGAAGGTGTCCGGGCCTGGCGGTGGGAGGGGTGTTGGGTCGACG
>JABIST010000305.1 GCA_018700215.1 Dehalococcoidia bacterium
GATGGTGTGGCGCGACCAGTCGTAGTGGTTGGGGTGGGTGGAGCCGGTGTCGGGCATCTTGGAGTGGGGCTCGACGTAGTCGCTGGGGGCGGGGGTTGGGGAGAGGTCGTAGCCGGCGGAGAAGGCTCGGCCGGCGGCCTTGATGATGATGACGCCGACGTCGACGTTGGCCTCGGCTTCGCGGAGGGCGTGGAAGACTTCGCCTCTGAGTTCGTGGGAGAGGGCGTTGAGTTTTTCGGGTCGGTTGAGGGTGATGCGGGCTACTCGACCTTCGGTTTCGTAGAGGATGTTGTCGTAGGTTGCGGCCATTGATCTGCCTTTCTTTTGTCGAGGGCCATGCTCCCTCGGGTGGGGTGAGCATAGTCCTCGGAGGAGTCGGTCGACTGTCCGCTGTGGTGCCGTTCGGAGGAGCGGATCGGGAGGTGGTTGTGGTGGGTGGTTGTGGAAAGATGTGGTGGGAGGCTGTGCGGGATTTGAGGGCGTTGGAATGGTGTCGGAAGGTCGAATTTTGGTTGTGGTTGGTTGTGGGGCGATTGTGGTGATTTGGCGAGGTTCGGGGAGTTTTGGGGAGGGTTTTGGCGGTCGATGCATGTGGGGCGTTCGGGTGAGCGGGACGGGTGCGACTGGGGGGGTCGTCGTGGTGGTGGAGACGCTGGGGCAGATCATCAGCCCGACGATCACGGGGGCGATCTTTGACCGCACCGGCTCCTACGAGAACGCGATCTTCGTGTTCATTGGCACGTACTCGGCGTCGCTGGTGCTGTTCCTGATTGCGCTGCGACTGCCGCGGCCGCTGGCTCATCGGGGGACGTAGGCCGGGAGGGTGGCGGGGGTCGTGCGGGTGACCAGGGCAGGGCGCGATGGGTGCGTGTTGTTCGTCGGTTGGTACTGTAGAGATTGAGTCTTGATTGGGAGATTCGGGCTGGAACGGGGTTTGCTGAGGCGGTATCCGCCGAGCACGATCCGACGTCCGCCAGAGCAGTCATTTTCAACATCCATCAGGTCAGTAATGGGGGAGAGCTATGAGTACTGAAGATCAGGGTTCGAGCGGTGATGTGCAGAGTACGGGAGCGAGCCGCGACGCGGCAGGGGAGCAGTGCCCGGTGATGCACAGCGCGCACCAGGCGGTGGGGAGCACGGCGAATCAGCACTGGTGGCCGAATCAGTTGAATCTGCGGGTGCTGCGTCAGAACCACCCGGAGGCGGATCCGATGGGCGAGGGGTTCGACTACGCCTCGGCGTTCGCGAGCCTGGACTTTGATGCGCTGGCATCGGACGTTGATGCGCTGATGACGGAGTCGCAGGAGTGGTGGCCGGCGGATTACGGGCACTACGGGCCGTTGTTCGTGCGGATGACGTGGCACGCGGCGGGGACGTACCGGATTACGGATGGTCGGGGTGGCGGCGGGACGGGGATGCAGCGGTTCGCGCCGCTGAATAGCTGGCCGGACAACGCGAACCTGGATAAGGCGCGGCGGCTGCTGTGGCCGGTGAAGCAGAAGTACGGTCGGAAGATTTCGTGGGCGGACTTGCTGATTTTCGCGGGGAACCGGGCGATGGAGACGATGGGGCTGAAGACGTTCGGGTTCGGCGGCGGTCGGGCGGACGTGTGGGAGCCGGAGGACGATGTCTACTGGGGGCCGGAGCGGGAGTGGCTGGGGGACGAGCGGTACAGCGGCGATCGGGAGTTGGCGAATCCGCTGGGCGCGGTGCAGATGGGCCTGATCTACGTGAACCCGCAGGGGCCGAACGGGGAGCCGAGCGCGCTGGCGGCGGCGAAGGATATTCGAGAGACGTTCGCGCGGATGGCGATGAACGATGAGGAGACGGTGGCGCTGATTGCGGGTGGCCACACCTTCGGCAAGACGCACGGGGCGGCGGACGCGGATGTGCGCGCGGGGCCGGAGCCGGAGGGCGCGGACATTGCCGAGCAGGGGTTCGGGTGGACGAGCGACTACGGCAGCGGCAAGGGTGGCGACACGATCACGAGCGGGCTGGAGGGGGCGTGGACGCCGACTCCAACTGCCTGGGACAACAGTTTCTTTGAAGTGCTGTTCGGCTACGACTGGGATCTGGTGAAGAGTCCGGCCGGTGCGTGGCAGTGGATCCCGACGGATCCGGCTGCATCGACGACCGTGCCGGATGCGCACGACGCATCGAAGACACATGCGCCGATCATGCTGACGACGGACCTGGCGCTGCGGATGGACCCGATCTATGGGCCGATCTCGCGACGCTTCCTCGAGAACCCCGACCAGTTCGCGGATGCGTTCGCGCGGGCGTGGTTCAAGCTGCTGCACCGCGACATGGGTCCGGCGGCGCGCTACCTGGGGCCGTGGGTGCCGGACGAGGAGCTGATCTGGCAGGACCCGGTGCCGGCGGCCAGTGGTGCACTGATCGACGATGGGGACGTGGCGGCGCTGAAGTCGGCGATCCTCGGAGCTGGGCTGTCGACCTCGGAGCTGGTGTCGGCGGCGTGGGCGTCGGCCTCGACGTACCGGGACACGGACAAGCGCGGTGGGGCGAATGGGGCTCGGGTGCGGCTGGCGCCGCAGGCCGGGTGGGACGTGAATGTGACCTCGGGAGTGTCGCGCGTAGTGGCGGCGCTCGAGGGGGTGCAGCAGGAGTTCAACTCGGGAGGCGGCAAGCAGGTGTCGCTGGCGGACGTGATCGTCCTCGGAGGCTGCGCGGCTGTGGAGTCGGCGGCGACGGCGGGCGGGCACGACGTAGTGGTGCCGTTCACGGCGGGTCGGACGGACGCGACGGCGGAGCAGACGGACGCGGAGTCGTTCGCGGTGCTGGAGC
>JABIST010000084.1 GCA_018700215.1 Dehalococcoidia bacterium
CGCGCTGTTCGTTGCGCTGGTCGCCACGAGGCTGGTCGCGCTGTTCACCACGAGGCTGATCGCCGCGGCCGCGGTTGTCCCGAGGCCCACGATCGCCACGGGGCTCCTGGCGGTTGCCGCGATTATCGTCGCGGGGCTGGTCCTGGGAGCGGGGAGCGTCGTTGCGCTGGCCCTCGCCGCCTTCGCGTTCGCCGCGCTGGCGACCACCTCGGCGGCCACGCTGGCGGCCACGGTCTCCGCCGCCGCCGCCACCCTCGCGGTTGCGATCGCCGTCGCCGCCGCCACGAGGGGTGCGAGGACGGCCGGGTCCGGCGGTTTCAGCAGATTCGCGGGTGGTGACACGGACGATGGCGTCTTCGCCACCCATTCCGAGGAAGCCGCGGCTACCCTCCCGAATCACCTCGACGTCGACTTGATCGCGACGACGACCGAGTTGAGCGATTGCGCGATCGACGGCGTCTTCGACGGTCCGTCCGCTGGTTTCGGCTACTTGCATCTTCTTGCTCCGTTTCAAGATTGCCGTCTGAATCGACGGGCTCAGGAGAGACGTTGGGTGAGCTATCACGGCGCTGACCCCCGGAGTTGGGGGTCGGGTCGCCGATACCGAGGGAACCTCGGACGGGTGCCGGAATGAGAGAGGTCCAGGTGAAATCGCCGGGGCCGACGAATATCCACTGGAGGATGATGCCGATGACGGTGCTAAAGCCCCAGTAGATGCCGAGCCCGGAGGGGACGGTGATGACGAACCAGCCAAACATGACGGGCATCATCCAGAGCATCATCTGGTTCATGGACTGCTGTTGGTCGGTCTGGGCGGCGGTGTTGCGGGCTGTGGAGATGCGTTGCTGGAGCCACATGGAGGCGCCGACGAGGAAGGCAAGGAAGTATCCGCCGTTGGCCTGCAGGTCCAACCAGAGGAAGGAGGTGGAGAGTGGGATGGCGCCCTGGACGAGAGGAACGTCATAGAGGCGGTCCGAGAGACCGACGACGCTCTCCGGGGTGGTAGCGAGGGTCTTCCGGATCACCTGATAGAGGGCGATGAAGACGGGGAACTGGATGAGCTGGGGTCCGAGGCAGCCGAGTGGGTTTACGCCGGCTTCCTTGTACAGCTTCATGGTTTCTTCGGAACGGCGACGTGGATCCGAGTACTTCTTCTGGATTTCCTTCATGCGGGGCTGGATTTCCTGCATGGCCTTGGCGGAGTGCAGGGTGCGGAGGGTGAGCGGGAAGAGGACTGCGCGTGAAATCACGGTGAAGAGGAGGATGGCGAGGCCGTAGGAGCCGAAGGTCACGGTGCTGAGGAGCAGCATCGCGTTGATCAGGGGGGTCTCGAGACCGGTTTGCCAGATGGCACCGATTGGCATGGTTAGGCTTCCCCGTCCTTCTTGCGGACGACGGTACCGTCAGCCGGGTTTACCTGGATCAATTCGCCATCGCGAGTGATGTAAAGGAGTCGCGTGCCGAGGATGAGGGGGTCGGCAAAGAGGTCAGCTTCGCCGAGGTCGCGCTCCCAGCGCTGTTCGCCGGTTCGGAGGTCTAACCCTCGGAGGCCACCGCGACGGTCGGCCACGACGAGCATGCCGCCGATGAGGGCAGGCTGTGAACGAAACTCCAGTCCGGGCTCGTTGAATTGCCATTGCTGGCTGCCGGTGGCGGTATCGACGGCGTAGACGGAGCCGTTGAGCGTCGCGATGTAGATCGTATCGGCGACGGGAAGTGGATTGGCGACGATCCAGCCGTCAGCCTCGAACGTCCAGGCTTCGTCGGGCGTGGAGCCGATGTTGTAGGCGTGGAGTTTGTGATCGAGGCCACCGGCGAGAACGCGGCCGCCAGCGAGGGCGAGGTTGGCGGAGATGGCGCCGGAGAGCGACTCGTTCCAGATGACGGCACCGGTGTCGAGGTCGATGCTGGCGAGTTTGCGCCCGTCGAATTCGCCGAGGTAGAGGGTGTCGCCGGTGACGATCGGGCGAGACCAGATGCGACCGTCTCCCTCGAAGTATCGGTTGGCCTCGGTACCGATGTCGCGGCGGACGACGATGATTTGACCTTTTTCAGTGGCGACGTAGAGGTGATCCTGATCGAAGGCGGGCGTGGCGACGATCTGGGCGTCTACGTTGAGGGTGGTGGGCCAGATGGGGCGGCCGTTGTTTTGGTCGAGAGCGATGACGGTGCCATCGAAGGCTGCGATGTAGACGACGTCGTTATCGACGATGGGGGTGGCGTAGATGCCCTTGAGGTCGAAGTCATCATCGTCGGTTGGGAAGTGCCAGCGCTGGGTGAAGTTTCCTGCCTCGGAGAGCGTGCCGGCAGAGATAACTCCACGATCGAGCTGCACGAAGATGAGGTCGCCGTCCGCGACGGGGGCGGCCCAGCCTTCGGGGCCAGCGATGCGACCGCAGCCTGCGAGGAGGAGGGTGGCGAGCGCCAGCAGCGTGAGGGTGGTGGCTCGGCGGAGGCTTCGATGGGTTCGGTGTTTCACGTGAAACATCGAACGAGAGGAGCGCAGCGGCGTGGGCCGCTGCTCGGGGGAGTGGGTCATGCAGTGTGCCTCTGGTCTGGATTGCGGTGGGAGGTTTCTGTTGGAGCTTGCTGTGGGACGGGGTCGAATCCGCCGGTGCTGCGCGGTGTGCAGCGGGCGATGCGACGGATGCCGAGCCAGGTACCGCGGAGTGCACCGAAGCGTTCGATGGCCTGGTAGGTGTAGGCGGAGCAGGTGGGTTCGTGGCGGCAGGAAGCGCCGAGCAGCGGCGAGAGGGTGATCTGGTAGAGGCGAATTAATCGGAGAAATGTCCACTTCATAGGGATTGTACGCTGTTCTGAGCGGTAGTTTCCATCAGAAGTCGCAATTTCGACGCAGAACGCGTAGTTTCTCGTCCAAGCTCCTGATAGCTCGCTTGAGTGCTCGGATACTGGGGGACGGCGACGATATCGAAGCCTGGGGTGATCGGCAGTTCGCGGACGATGGAGCGGAGGCGGCGCTTGACGAGGTTACGGATGACGGCGTTGCCCACGCGGCGGCTGACGGCGTAGCCGACACGGCTATAGGGGAGGTCATTGGCTCGGGCGGTGAGATGAATCACAGGACCGCGAGCTCGTTTACCGTGGCGCATTACCGCCTCGAAGTCTCGACTACGGCGCAGACGCTCCACGCCCGGGAGGGCGGTTGGTTGCCCCGGCGTGTTCACGACGGGTGGAGCTATACGGACAGTTGCGCTCGACCGCGCACCCGCCGACGGGCCAGGATGTGGCGCCCGTTCTTGGTGGACATGCGGGCGCGGAAACCGTGCTTCCGCTTTCGCGGGATCCGTTTCGGCTGCCAGGTTCGCTTGGGCACGGGTCGCTCCGTTCAGGCGCGGCCTGCACGTCTCGTTGCCTGGACCGTCCAGAGAAGGGGGGTTCCAGGGCTGATGAGTATAGGTGCGGGTCGGGTTGGGGGGCAATGAGTTTGGCGGTGTAGGTGACCCAGAGTACGGGAGCGTGTGAGCGATGATCAATCGGTAGGCGTTGGGAGGGGGGTGACGGGGGTTTACGGGAGTGATGGCGTGAGGGCGAGGCCGTAGACGTAGCGGTACCAGGCGAACT
This sequence comes from Dehalococcoidia bacterium, assembly GCA_018700215.1. Lineage (GTDB taxonomy): Bacteria > Chloroflexota > Dehalococcoidia > UBA2979 > UBA2979 > JABIST01. The sequence goes on from JABIST010000084.1 coordinate 3,583, forward strand.
GTTCGACGACGGTGGCAACGTAGCGACGGGTCTCTTCGAAGTCGATGACCTGGACGAAGCCATCGTGGTTGGGGAGTTGCTGTTCGTTGAGCCAGCGGTGGGCGTTGGAGGGGCCGCCGTTGTAGGCGGCGAGTGTGGCGTAGAGGTTGCCATTGAAGGTTTCGAGTTGGGCGGCGAGGTATGCAGCGCCGTAGCGGAGCGAGGTTTCTGGGTTGGTGAGGGTGTGGCTGCCCTGCCAGTCCTCGCCGAGGGAGGCGGCGATGAGTGCCCCGGTGCGGGGGATGACCTGGGTGAGGCCGACGGCGGCGGCGGGGGAGATGGCTTCCGGGTTGAAGGCGGATTCCTGACGGACGAGCGCGAGGAGGAGCAGCGGCGGGACCTGGAACTCCTGGGTAGCTGCTGTGAGTTCGGGGGTCCAGGGGGAGGGGTAGCCGAGGCGCTCCAGGGCGAGTGGGGTGGCGAGGCGCTCGGCGGTGGACCAGCCAGCGACGACGCGGAGGGTGGCGATGAGGGCGACGTCGTGGAGTTGGAGGTCGCGGGCGCGGAGGGCGATGGCGATCTCTGCCGGGTCGTTGGTGCTGACGAGGTCGAGCGCGCTGATGGCGAGGGCGCGAGCGAGGGAGCGTTCGTCGGCTTCGAGGAGCGCGGGGATGGTGATGGTCCAGAGGTCGGTGGCTGTGGTGGTTGCTTGAGTGGCCTGGAGATCCGCGCCGAAGCGGGTGAGGAGCCAGGCGGCGATCGCCTCAGTGTCTTCGCTGATGGTGGGTATCTGGGGCAGTGGCTCGACGGCGAGTTCGGAGGGGGGCTCGCCCTCGGGTGTGGCGGAGCGGGTGGCGAGGACTGCGCCGAGGTAGCGGGCATCGAGGTCGGCGGGGGCGGGGAGTCCGAGGGCTTCGCGCGCCTCGGTGTCGGCTAGCAGGTCGTACCAGCGGGCGGCGGCGGCGTTGGTGGTTGCGGCGGATTCGGCGATCTCGGCGAGGCGTTCGAGGCCGGCGAGTTCGTTGCCGGATTGATAGGTGGTGAGGGCGGCTCGGAGGGTGGCGTCGGTGACGAAGGGGGATGTGGGGTAGTCGGCGAGGAGGAGGTTGTAGGAGGTGGTGGCGAGTTCGAAGTCGGCGCGCTCCTCGGCGACGCGGCCGCGCCAGTAGGCGGCGTTATCGGCGAAGGCGCCGAGGGGATCGAGTTCGAGGGAGTGGGAGTAGTGGTCGATAGCGTCGGCGCGGCCGGTGGTGCGTTCGGCGAGGGCGCCGAGGTAGAAAGCGGCGGTGGCGGCGGTGGAGTTGCCGCCGGTGGCGATTGCGACGTCGCGGATTGTTTCGTAGCGGGCTATGGCATCGATGTTTTCGCGTGAGCGGTATTGGGAGTAGGCGGCGGTCAGTAGTGGCGCGCCTTCGGGTATTTCCTGGTCGAGCGCGATGATGGCGGCGGTGGCCTGTGAGGTGCCGGGCGCGGTGGAGAGGACGGTGATGGCGTCGTGGGACCAGAGGGGGTCCTGGAGTTCGAGGCGGAGGAGGGCGCGTTCCCAGGTGGCGGTGGTGCGTTCTCCAGTGGAGGCGCTGGGGTAGTTGTGGACCTCGGTCAGCGAGGCGATTGCTTCGGTGGTGCGGCCTTCGGCGGCGAGGGCTGCGGCGCTTTCGATGAGGGTGAGCGGGTGGAAGATGGCGGGGAGGGCCGGGTCTGCAAGGGCGAGGTCGAAGGCGGCCGTGGCCTCGGTGTGTTGGCCGTCGGCGAGGAGTGCCTGGGCGAGGCGGAGGCGGGCGAAGGGGGCGAGTGGGCCGGCTTCGTCGATGACTTGCTGGAAGTGGTCGACGGCGGCTTCGAGTTCGCCGTCGTCGCGGGCGCTGATGGCGCTCTGGTAGCGAACGACGTCTGGCGAGGCGGGTTCGGGCGTGGGTGTGGGGGATGGAGTTGGCGAGGGTGAGGGGGTTGGGCTGGCGGTGGGCGTGGGTGTGGTGGTGAGGCGCGCGGCAGTGGTGGGGGTTGAAGTGGGGTCGACATCGAGAGCTGTGGGCGCGGCGGTATCGCGCATGACGAGGAGTGTCAGGAGGAGCGCGAGGAGCGCGGCGGAGCTGGCGACGACGGTGGTTCGCATGGGCAGTCGATCGTAACCCGAACGGGGAAGGGTGCGCGTGCGGGCTGCCGCTCATCTGGCGGTGGGCGTAGACTGCAGGCCTGGAACGGTGATCACGAGGAGTGCGATCGGTGAAGCGGTTATTTGGACTGGTTGTCGGGCTGTTCGTGGCGTTGGTTCCGGCGGTGACGCTGGCCTCGGAAAGCGGGCGGTCGCTGGAGGGATCGGCGGACCTGACGACGGTGGTACTGGTGACGGTGGGCACGTTGGCGGCGTTGGCCGTGGTGACGAGCCTTGGCTACTTGTACCGTCGAGAGCGTGCGTTGGACTGGGAGTTCCAGAAGCCAGACGCGACGAACGATCACCACTAGGGCAGCAGATAGCGGGAGCGTAGCGCGGCTGCGACTGGCCTCGGGAGAGGCGAGCCGGGCGGCGAGAGTACGAGGCGATTGATGCTTGAGGTAGGGGCGCAGATGCCGGCGTTCACGATGCGGAATACGCAACGTGACGAGGTGACGCAGGACGACTTTGCGGGTTCGATTACCGTGCTGGCGTTCTATCCGATGGCGTTCACCGGCGGGTGAACGACTGAGATGCGGGCGTTCCAGGAGTCGCTTGGCGAACTGGAAGGCCTGGGAGCCCGCGTTGCGGGTATCAGCGCAGACACATTTGCATCGCAAGGGGCTTTCGCGGAGGCGAATGGGATTACGTTCCCGTTGCTTTCGGATTGGTCCGAGTACGCGACGATTGAGGCGTTTGGCGTGGGCCGCGAGGGTTCACCGACATCACAGCGAGCCACGTTTGTGTTCGACGCTGCTGGTGTGCTGCGAGCGGTGGTAGACGACGCACGCGATATGAACGCGCACCCGGTGGGCGCGCTGGCGGCGGTCAAGGAGATTGCGGGCGGCTAGCTGGGGTGGTGTGTCAGCGGAACCTCGGCGGGTTCGGATGACATCGGAAGTGTTCGTGGGCTAGCCAGGTGTTGGCTGTGAGCGGCGCTTCTTTTTCGGCGTGGGTTCTTCGGCTGCGAGCTTTGCCTGGATGTCTTCGCGACGTTTGAACATGGCTTCGAGGCGATCGCGGAGTTCGCTGCGCATCTCGATGAGGGCGTCGGCCTTGTGGTCGACGACATCGAGCTGGCGCTGGAGGGCATCGATGATGCGCTCGGCGCGGATGAGGCGAGCCGGGAGCGCGGGGTCCAGGTGGCGGCTGGCGATGACCTGCTGGCGGAGTTCCTCGGATTCGACCATCTCTTTGATTTCGGAGAGCGTGAAGCCGAGCAGGTCCTGGAGCTTTTTGACGAATTCGATGCGGACGATGTCGTCGTCCGAGTAGCGGCGGAAGCCGCCTTCCATGCGCTCGGGTGGTTGGAGTAGACCCTTCTCTTCGTAGAAGCGGAGGGCGCGCTGGGTGACGCCGGTGCGCTCGGCGACTTCGCCGATTTGATAGCGCGGCACGGTGGTGTCGACGCTGTCAGCGTCGGGAGGGGTGGTCGTCTCTGGAGGGGTCACTTGAGCATCGTAAGAATTGCCGGGAAAGGCCGTCAAGGAAGTGAGCTTGAATTGGGCGGGTTGGGTTAGAAGTCGTCGTCGTCGAAGTCGCCGCTGTCGCCGGTGAGTGTGGGGACGATGGCGATGCCACCGCGTTCGTCGCGGGGCTGGCGGGGGGTGGGGACAGCGGCAGCAGCGGTGATGGCGGAGCGGACGAGGTCCGGGTTGCCGGGGACGAGGACGGCCATGGTGCCGGCGTTGCGCCAGGCGTGGAGGGTTGAGGTGGAGGGAGCCTCGGCGGCGGGGACCACGAGCGGGGCAGCGGCGAGTTCGACGACGCGGCGGAGCGCGAGCTGGTCGCTGACGAGGAGGGGTTGTGCGGGAGGTGCGACGATCAGCGCATCGAGCTGCATGGCGGCGAGGGTGCGGAGTTCTTCTTCGGACATCTCGCGCTCGAGGAGGAGGACGCGACCGAGGTCAGGCTCGAGGAGGGCTTCGGCGTGGGTCTGGGTGTGGTCGAAGGCGATGAAATCGGCTCCGGCGGCGATGATGCGCTCGGCATCGGCGGTGGTGGTGGCGTCGTGGCGGATGCCGACGGGGATGTCACCGGCGGCGTCGACGAGGGCCTGGAGGGCATCGAGGTTGGTGGTGATGATGGAGCCGGCGCCGGCCTCGATCAGGCCGGGGACGGCTGAGGGGTCGTCGGTGATGGCGACGATGAGGAGCTGTGAGTGGGTTTCGGTGGAGGCGGTGCTTGCGAAGCCGATGGAGCGGCCTCGTGCGCCCTGGGCGGTCTGGCGAAGTCGCGTGCGGAACTTGCTCATTCGGCTGCCTCCGGGGGCTGGGCGCACTGGTATGTGTGGTGGAGCCGGCGGGGGGAATCGAACCCTCGACCTGCTGTTTACGAAACAGCTGCTCTGCCTCTGAGCTACACCGGCTTGGAGGAGCGAGTATAGGGGCGGGTGGCGTGGTGGACTACCGGGGTGGACCCGGTGTGGCCGTGGGAGCGGATGCTAGCGGGTGAGGACGAGCTGGGTCTGGGTGGTGCGGGTGACGAGCTTGCCGTCTTCGCGGGTGATATCGGTCTGGACGACGACGAGGGTGCGGCCGACGTTGACGGGGGTGGCGGTGATGGTGACGGCACCGGCGGTGACGGGGCGGAGGAAGTTGGTCTTGGATTCGGTGGTGGTGGTGCCGGCGCCTTCGGGGAGGTGGGGGCCGGCGCAGAGGGCGCCGATGGTATCGGCGAGGCTCATGAGGTAGCCGCCATGGAGGGTGCCGTTGGCGGTGCAGTGTTCTGGGGCCCAGTCCGCGAGGGCGGTGACGCCTTCGGAAGAGACGAGCACGTTGCGGAGGCGGATGGCGGCGGCGAAGGGCATGGATTGGTGGACGCTGGCGGTCATATCGACGGGGTTGGTGGACATGGAGGGGCTCCTGGGTGGGTTTGCAGGCGGGAGTGGGGTGCGCAGTTAGGGGGCGCGGCTGGCTGGGAGTGCGCCGATGCCGATGCCGATGTTGCGGGTGATGGGGGTTGGCCGCAGCTAGCCGCGGAAGAGTTTGATGAGGGTGCGTGAGAGGACGGCGGCGGCGGCGGAGAGGAATGCGAATTGGGCGAGCTGGATGGCTGTGCGATCACGAACGGGGTGGATGGCGACGCCGTCTGGCGAGACTTCGATGACGGCTACGCCGCGGGCGCGGCTGCCACCGCCACCAGCGCCGCCGCTGCCAGCGCCAAATTCGTCGCCATCGTCTTGCTCGGCGGTGCCGCTGCCCCAACCGAAGCCGAAGCCGTAGGAGACTTCGGCGATGGGGATGACGGTGCGTTCGCCGGCGGAGACGGGCATGCCGAAGCAGCTCTGAGCGCCGGTGCGCTCGGGCATCTTCGAGAGTTCGGAGATGGCTTCACTTGGTTCCATGTGGACCTCCGTGGTTCGTGGCTAGCAGTTTACGCGGTCCGCGGAGGGACGCGAGCGGACGGAGGAGGAGCGAGAGGGTGGTGAGGGCGAAGATGTGGAGCACGGCGTGGAGCCAGGGGTCGCGGGGGGTGGGGACGGGGATGATGGCGTCGCGGCCGCCTCGGGAGAGATGGAGGGCGGTGGGGCGGGCGCGGGCGAGGCTGAATCGGAATCCGACACGGTCGCCGAAGCCGAGGTGGAAGCGTCGGCTTTCGACGCGAGCGCGGATGTGGGTGCCGTGGTGTTCGCCGAGTTCGACGTGTTCAACATCGGTTGTGAGGAGGGCACCGACGTTGAAGGGTTGTGGCACCGGACCTGGCTCTCTAGAGGTCTTTTTGGCGGAAGACGAGGATGCCGCCAAGCAGGGCGATGAGGCTGAGAAGGGAG
>JABIST010000083.1 GCA_018700215.1 Dehalococcoidia bacterium
ACTACATCAGTGTGAATGTGTCAGCGGCGGAGTTACGCGATCCGGCGTACGTGGAGCGCGTGGCGCAGGTGCTGCAGGAGACCGGTACGGATCCGACGAGATTGCAGCTTGAGATCACGGAGAGCCTGATTATTGAGGAAGGCCACGAGAGCCTGGATCGACTGAACGCGCTGAAGGAGTTGGGCATCCGGCTGGCGATCGATGACTTCGGTACGGGCTATTCGTCGTTGAGCTATCTGACTCGAATGCCGGTAGATATTTTGAAGGTTGACCGCTCGTTCGTGGGGCGGATGCTGGACTCGGAGCGGGTGGCGAGTGTGGTGCGTGCGACGATTTCGCTGGCTCACGCGTTGGATCTGCGGGTGGTGGCCGAGGGTGTGGAGACGGTGGAGCAGCAGCAGGTCCTGCGCGAGCTGGGTTGTGAGCTGGCACAGGGTTACCTGTACGCGCGGCCGCTGACCGCTGAGGGTGTGGTGACCTACCTTGATGAATGTTGTGGCGAGCCGCTGACGAAGGCGGAAGACGCCGCGTAACGGTGCTTAGCGCTGCTGGTTGTTTGATCCCCTGAATCGCTCTGGATCGACGCTGTGTGTCTGGCTCGCTGGCGGCGTGCTGGCAGCTATCATCGCGCGGTAGCTGAGGAGCGCGGGATGACGACGACCGATCGGATTGAGCAGACGATTGAGGCGTATTTGTCCAACGAGGACAGCTCTGAGATTAGCAATCCAATCCACTCAACCGAGGTGGCGGCACGGTACGGGTTTGGTGGCGCTCTGGTGGGTGGCGTGACGGTGTGGGGCTGGGCGACGCCGGTGATTCTAGAGGCGCTGGGCGAGGGGTGGCTGGAGCACGGCTGGTGCGAGTTTGGGTTTCGGCAGCCGACGTATCCGGGCGATGTGCTGACGGTGGTGGGGGAGCGTGGCTCGGCTGAGGACGGTGCGGCGTGGTCTGTGACGATGACGAACCAGGACGGTGTTGATTGCGTGCGGGGGACGGTGGGGCTGGGCGATGCGTCCTGGGCTGGTGAGTTTGTGACGCCACAGCAGATGACGGGTGAACCGCTGGCAGAGCGATTGCCCCCGCTGGTGCTGGAGAGCGCTCCGGTGGGCGAGGATTGGGCGGCGAAGACGATTGATGCGACGGCAGAGCTGGCGCGGGAGTTCTCTCAGGAGAAGCAGCACGAGACGCGTGAGGTGTTTACGGGCGAGCGGCCACTGATGCATCCGGCCTGGACGGCGGGCTGGGCGGAGAATCTGCTGCGGCACAATTTTGCGGTGCCAAGTTCGATGCACACGCGCAGCCGGGTTCAGCATCTGGCGCCGATTGCGACGGGGCAACGGGTGACTGGCGGTGCGCATCTGCTGGAGGCGTACGACCGGCGAGCGCATCATTTTGCGAACTTTGATGTGCTGTTGCGGGGTGAGGACGATACGGATCTGGCGCGACTGCGACACTGGACGGTGTTCCGGATTGCGACGCCAGAGGAGCGCGCTGCAGCGGACTCGCAGACGTAGGTTGTCTCATGGTTCCTGGTTGGTGGATCACGTGAGAGGCGGACCGGCGGGGGCTCAGGCGGCGGCGGTGCTGCCTTCGTCGTGAGGACCTGTGGCACGGCGGAACCAGCGGACACGACCGGCGACGCCGTCAGCACCGCCGAGGGCGTTGAGACTGTCCGCGCGCGGGTGGTCCGCCGGGATATCGATGGGGTCTGGGCGGTCATCGAAGCCGTCACTGAAGCCGAGTAGCGGGGCGAGCATGGTGGCTTCTGTGATGAGCGCAGCGAGTCCGGTGGGGTTGGGATGGCCGTAGCCGGAGATGGCGGAGAGCAGCGGTTCAGGTAGGTGCCAGGCTTCGGCGATTGCCTCTGTCCACTGGAGTGAGTTCTCGCCGAGGATTTCTTGTTCAGCGATTTCGACGGGCGTGCCGTTGAGCACTGCTTCAACCACTCTGTCGTAGAGGGCGGGCATCTTGGCTGCGAGCGAGAGACGACCGACCTGGTGGAGGAGCCCAGCAGTGAAGGCAGACTGGCGCAGTAGCGGATCGAGGTGGTCATCGGTTGCGAACGTTTCGGTGAGCAGGCCGACGGCGAGTTGCCAGCGCCACATCTCAGTGACGTCGATGCCGGATTCTTCGAGTCGGTCGAATTCGGCCCGGACCATGGCGGCGGCGGTGATCTGTCGGGATGCATCGAGTCCGACGCGAACGACGGCGTCGCGGCAGGAGGTGACGGGCTCGAGCGGAGCAGAGTAGGCGGCGTTTGCGGCGCGAACGATGCCGGCGGTGAGGCCGGGGTCGCTTTCGATGACGGCGATGAAGTCGCTCAGTTCAGCGTTGGGATTCCAGAGCAACACCATGCCCCGCGCACGAGGCGTGGGGAGTGTGGGGAGATCTTTGGGGACGTGTGTGTATCCGCGCATGAAGTGATCTTCGACAGGTTTCAGGGAATCCTTACGCGTTGATGGTCACGAATAATCACGCGCTATTTGAAATTGAAGTAACTGCTGTATGTCCGAAAAAACCAGCTAGCAAGGGCTCTGATGCTGATCTGGGGTGTTCAGCAGGATCTACCAGAATCCGACGCGGTAACTCTGTCCGAGGTGCTTGTGGCCTTTTTTCCCCGATTTGTTGAGGCGCTGGAGGTGTTTGGCACAAAGTTCAATGGTGAGGCGCTCGACGTCCTCTGGATCGTCGCGCCAGCGTTGGACGGCGACTTCTCGGAGCGGCTGTTTGGAGCAGAAGAGGCAGCGTGTCAGTGGCATAAGGGCATGGTAGCGGGCGTGGCGGTGGGTGTCGTTAGTGCTGAGTGTTGGCGCCGTCCGGACCGGACGGCTGGTGGGAGCCCCGTCAGCAGCCGGGTTCGCCGAGGTTGCCGCAGCAGTCCGAGCGGGTGCGGAGCTTGATCCAGTTGTTGCGGAGGGCGAGACGGAGCTTCGTGTGGAAGGGGCCCTCGTAGGATCGCCAGTTGGCGACGACGGCGCCGAGCGAGGGGCGAGCCTGATTGGGATCTGGTGCGCACATGCGGACAGCGTGACGTGTTGGTGAGCAGAAGGCAAGCGATCGGGACTGGGTGGAGTTGGGGGTCAGGCGGCGCGAGTGGCCTGCTTCTGGAGCCAGGCAGAGATGTCTTCGGCCGGCATGGGATGGGCGTAGAGCCAACCCTGGAACCAGTCCGCGCCGACGGCTTCGAGCCATTCGGCGTGGTCTTCGGTTTCGATGCCTTCGGCGACGACGAGGCGTCGGAGGCCGTGGAGCATATCGATGACGGCACGGATGTGACGCCGGAGGTGCGGGTCGTCGGCCCCCTGTGCGGCGACGTGGTGGTCCAGTTTGACGACGCTGGATTGGATGCCGCTGAGGTGGGCGAGTGAGCGTTGTCCGGTGCCGAAGTCATCGTGCCAGAGTTCGATGCCGGCGTCCGCGAGCGCGGCGGCGAGGTCCGGCATGCCGGCGAGTTGTTCATCGCTGAGCTGCTCCCAGAGTTCGATGGCGAGCGGGGCATCGCGTTGCTGGGCGGTGACTTCAACGATGGTGTCCACGTCCCGGGGGGAGAGCGTGGCGGCATCGCGGTTGATGGAGATGGTGGAGCGCAGAAGTTCGGGGAATTGGCTGCGGTCCTGGACGAGCTGGGTGAGGACCTGGCGGTCCAGGTGACGGAGGAGTTCATCGTCGTGCGCGATGCGTTCAAAGATCCATGGAGCGCCACGGAGTTCTCCGCTGGCATCGTGCCAGCGGGCGAGGACTTCGGCAGCGCGAGGCGCGCTGGTCGTCGCTTCGACGATCGGCTGGTAGAGGATGACGAGGTGGCCGCCGCCGAGTGTTTCGGCGAGGAGGTCCTGTTTGTCAGGCATCGAGCGACTATCGCTCGGATCCCGGGCTTTGCGCCTGCGGGTTTGCCCTGATTGGGGAGTTGGGGCGAGCGATCAGGCAGTAGCGGCGGGGGCTTCGATGCGGACGGGGTGGCCTTCTTCGCCGGATTCGAGGGCGGCGAGGATGCTGGCGACGAGTGCGCGGGCGGAGTCCTCGGTGAGTTCGACTGCGACGCGGTTGCCGACTTGATCGGGGGTTTCGACGAAGTCGATGATGAGGGCGTGGTCAAGCGGTGCGTGGTAGGGGTGGTCGAAGTAGACGTTGGCCTGGTTGAGTTGGAACCAGCCGGCGGGGCCCTTGGCGCTGCCGCTGACGGGGGTGCGTTCGACGATCCAGGTGCACATGGGTGGCTCCTTCAGTGAGTGGAGGCTAGGCGCTGAGGTTCAGTCGCTGAGGTATCAGTCGCTGAGGTAGCGGTCGTACCAGTTGAAGATTTCGACCCAGGCGGCGGTGGCCTGTTCTGGGCGGTAGCCGGGGCGGTTAACAGAGAAGAAGCCGTGTCCGGCATCGTCGTAACGATGGAACTGATAGGTCTTGCCGTGCTTCTTGAGTTCGGCTTCGTGCTGATCGACCTGCTCCGTGGTGGGGCTGCGGTCGTCGTTGCCGAAGATGCCGAGCAAGGGTGCGGCGAGGTTGGCGGTCATATCGAAGGGTGCGACGGGGTGGTTTTCGTCGAGCTGGTCTTCGGAGGCGATGACGCGGCCACCCCAGCAGTCGACGGCGGCATCGAGATTGTCGAGGCTGGAGGCGGCGAGGACGGCGTGGCGGCCGCCTGAGCAGAAGCCGATGATGCCGACTTTGCCGTTGGAGGTGGGCATGAGTCGGAGGTAGTCGATGGCGCCGGCGGTGTCGCCGACGAAGGTGGCGTCCGGGGTGCCGCCAGCGGCTCGGGCGACGGCCGCGACCTCGTCAGGGTCGCCGGTGCCGAAGCGGGTGTAGAGGTTGGGGGCGATGGCGATGTAGCCGTGGTGGGCGATCTTGCGGGTGATCTCCATGATGCCGGGGTCCCAGCCGGGCATGTGGTGGATGACGACGACAGAGCCGCGTGGTTCGTCGCCGAGCGGGCGTGCGATGTAGGCCTGGACCTCGTCGCCGTTGTGGCCTCGGTAGTAGACCTCTTCGGCAATCATGCTGCGGTAGGTCACGATGTCGCCTCCATCGCTAGTTCAACTCGTCCGAGGCAGGGTTGGCCCGCCTCGGACGAGTGGTTGGTGCTACGAGCCGCTGAGATCCGCCCATGCCTTGCCGACGGTGGTGGGGAACTTCGACCAGACTTCGTCGTGCTCCCAGTTGTCGCCGCTGGAGAAGACGCGCGCCTGAATGGTGGGACGCGAGAACATGGCGATCTCGTTTCCGCCGACGGCGAAGTCTCCGCCGTTGATGTTCTGCGCCTCATCGGAAGCGAGGTAGGAGACGAGCATGCCGACGACGTTGGGGTCGAGGGACGCGAGTCCGCCGCCGTCCTCGTCGCCGTCGCGGGCCTCGCCTCGGGCGATGCGGGCGTTGCGTGCGGCTTCCATCTCGGGGGAGAGGGTCATGCGGGTGGCTGCACGGGGGCGAATGGCGTTCGCGGTGCAGTCGTAGCGCGACATGGAGGAAGCGAGCGAGCGGGTGAAGGCGGTGATGCCTTCCTTGGCGGCGGCGTAGTTCGGCTGACCGGGGCTGCCGAGGCCGGATTCGGAGCCGGTGTTGATGAAGCGGCCGGAGCGCTGCTGTCGGAAGAGGACAGAGGCGTGCTTGCAGATGTTGAAGGTGCCCTTGAGGTGGACGGAGATCACTGAGTCCCACTCTTCTTCGGACATGTTGAAGATCATGCGGTCGCGGAGGATGCCGGCGTTGTTGACGACGATGTCGAGCTGGCCGTAGGTGTCGAGCGCCTGCTTGATGATCTCGCTGGAGGAGTCGTAGTCGGTGACGTTGAGGTAGTTGGCGACGGCCTTGCCGCCGGCTGCTTCGATTTCGTTGACGACGTCCTGCGCGGGGGTCTGGTCCGAGCCTTCGCCCTGGGTGGAGCCACCGAGGTCATTGACGACGACGGCTGCGCCCTCTTTCGCGAGTGCGAGCGCTTCGCCGCGGCCGATGCCGCGCCCTGCGCCGGTGACGATTGCTACTTTGCCTTCGAGACGACCAGCCATGTCATACCCCCTCGGTAGTGTCGGAACTTGGTGCAGGCGAGCGGGCTGAGTCGCTGCCGCGCGGGAAACGGTAGCACAGGGTGGAGTAGGGGAGGTGGAGGCGAGAGTGGGGTGATCCTCGGGCGGTTGGTCCCGGGTGGCGATATCGACGAGGGAGGTAACCTTCACGTAAGGTGCAAGGTAGGAAGCGCGAGTGGCTGAGAGTGGATGCCGCCGCGTGTATGGGAGGGGTTCCCGATGGTCGATTTTGCGGATAACGCTGAGCAGGCCGCGTTCCGGAAGGAAGTGCGGGCGACGATTCAGGATCGGATGCCGGAGATTCTGAAGGCGCGCCCGGACGAAGCGGGCGAGCGCGGGGGTGGCTGGGGCCGCCCGACGGGCGCGCGTGGCGAGGCGATGGACGTGTGGCGCGCGACGTTGAATGAGAAGGGCTGGGTGGCTCCGGCGTGGCCGAAGCAGTACGGCGGCGGCGACCTGGACGCGGTTCAGCAGTACGTGATGAACGAGACGTTCGCGGAGGAGCGCGCCCCGAAGCCGCGCGTGCCGGACGTTGGATCGACGATCATGGTGCACGGCAGTGATGCGCAGAAGCAGGAGTTCCTGCCGCCGATGATTGCGGGGACGACGAACTGGTGCCAGGGCTACTCGGAGCCGGGCTCGGGGTCGGACCTGGCTTCGCTGCAGACGCGTGCTGAGCGCGACGGCGACGACTTTGTGGTGAATGGGCAGAAGATTTGGACGAGCGGCGCGCACGTCTCGAACATGATTTTCATGCTGGTTCGGACTGACCCGGAGGCGCCGAAGCACCGCGGGATTACGTACCTGCTGTCGCCGATGGACGTTCCGGGGATCACCGTGCGCCCACTGGTGCAGATGCACGACGCGGCGGAGTTCAACGAGACGTTCTTCGAGGACGTGCGCGTGCCTGTCTCGAATGCGGTGGGCGAGATCAACCGCGGCTGGTACGTGGGTGCGACGCACCTGGACTTCGAGCGGTCCTCGATTGGTCAGGCGGTGGGGCAGCTTCAGATGCTGGACTCGCTGAAGAACTTCCTGATTGAGGAGCGTGATTCGGGGAATGGACGCTCTCGGCTGAACGAGCCGGACGCGCCGCGAGGCGAGTTCGCGGATCGCTACATTGAGGCGAACGTTGCGAAGACGCTTTCGCAGCGGGTGATTTCGATGCAGGGACGTGGGTTGATTCCAAACTATGAGGCTTCGATGACGAAGCTGTTTAGCACGGAGTTCCGTCAGCGGATCGCGCGGACGGCGACGAAGCTGCTGGGCCGCTACGGCGATCTTCGAGATCGCGAGTATGAGACGTCACCGCAGCGCGGGCGCTGGGCGACGATGTACCTGTCGTCTGTTTCGGCGACGCTGGCCGGGGGTACCTCGGAGATTCAGCGGAACGTGATTGCGACTCGGGGTTTGGGACTACCTCGAGGGTAGGCACCGAGGTGGATTTGAATGCAGGGAGCCCGGCGAGAGCCGGGCTCTTTCGTTTAACCCTGGGAGGCGCGCCAGGGGTGGTGGACTGGCTCGGTGGGGGTGGTCCAGGTGGTCCAGAGGGCTGTATCGACCTCGAAGGTGTAGAGGATGTGGTGTTCGTCGATGTCGTCGTAGGACATGGCTGCGGCGACGGTGGTGCGGAGCGTGGGGTCTTCGATGCGCTGGGCTACGCCGGAGACGGTGAACTGTTCGTCCTTTGGGCCGAGGCGGGCGTGGATGGCGTACTGGCCGTCGCGGTCCAGGTCACGGCGTTTGGGGGAGGTGTCCTGGATGAATGCCCAGAGCTGGCCGTCCAGGACGAGCGGGATGAAAGGGTGGATGCGAGGGCGACCCTTCGAGCTGGTGGTGGCGAGGAAGGCGACGGTTGCCGAGCCGTCGGCGTCAGTGAGGAGGCGGGCGCCGGCGGCGGCGGTGTCAGGATCGGCTGCGGCGAGGTCAGACCAGTGGGGCATATCAGGCTCCTTCAGGGGGGGCTGACGGTGTTCGCTGCTGGTGATGGTGAGGGCTAGCCTAGTCGCTTGCCAACGGAGATGACGTGAGATGGGGCGGCGTGGCGGCTGACGCGGATGCTCGGCGGTTTGGTGGGGGGCTGTTCTACGGGTGGGTGATCGTCGTGGTGGGGGCGATGGTCGCGTTCAGCAGTGGGCCGGGGCAGTCGTTCGTCTTTTCGATCTTCATCGATTCGATGATTGAGGACACGGGGTTTTCGCGGTCGACGATTTCGGCGCTGTACACGGTGAGTACGGGTGTGAGCGCGTTGATGGTGGCGGTGGTGAGCCGGCTGGCGGACCGTTGGGGTGCTCGTTCGAACTTGATTCTGGTGGGTGTGGCGTTCGGGGCGGCGTGTTTTGGGATGGCGTTCTCGGCGGGGTTGGCGGCGTTCTATCTGTCGTTCGCTGGCCTGCGGGCGCTGGGACAGGGCTCGCTGACGATCAATTCGACGCTGCTGGTGAATCAGTGGTTCGTGACACGTCGGGGGCGGGCGATTGCGCTGATGGGGCTGGGGTTCCCGCTTTCGAACGCGGTGTTGCCGCCGCTGAGCCGGTGGCTGATCGATACGTACGGGTGGCGCGAGGCGTACGGGGTGCTGGGCGTGCTGGTGATGCTGCTGATCATCCCGGCATCGGTGTTCCTGGTGCGGAACCGACCGGAGGATGTGGGGCTGTACCCAGACGGGGCGGATGAGCCGCCGCTGATCGAGCAGAGCGGGACGCACAGTCCGGAGGCGGCTGCGAGGCGGCCGGTGTTGACCTCGGTAGCGTTCTGGATGCTGGCGATTCCGCTGGCGACGCCGGGGCTGGTGGTGACGGCGCTGGTGTTCCACCAGACCTCGATCTTTGCGGAGAACGGGCTTAGTGCGACGACGGCGGCGGCGGTGTTCGTGATTTTCGCGTTCGCGTCCGCGACGACTTCGATGGTTGCGGGGTTCGTGGTGGACCGGGTAGGGCCCTCGAAG
>JABIST010000082.1 GCA_018700215.1 Dehalococcoidia bacterium
CCAATCCCAGCGCCACAGCCACCAGGCCCACCAGCACACCAATCCCAATGCCCAGCGTCACCCAGTCGGTCTCCAGAATGAACGGTGGCAGTACCCGAGTGCCCTGATCCGTCACCTCCAGGAACGACAGCATGATCCGCGCCACCTGCCGCCCCAGCAGCACGCCCACCACTGCCCCAATCAACAGCACCGTCCCCCACTCGATCAGCATCGAGCGCAAGATCTGCCGCGACGAAGTACCAACGATCCGTAGTACCGCGAACTCCACCGTGCGACTCCGCGCACTCAGCACCAGCGTCACAATGAATCCCAGCGTCGACAGCGCAAGTACCGAGATAAACGCCACCGAAAGGATCCCGCTGCCTGAAGCCTGCAGCGTCGGGTCGGAAGCCGCCTCCTCAAGACGCTCGCTCAACAACCGAACTGGCCGGCTCGGCAGCGCCTCAATTGCTGCGCTCCGGCTCGTCAGTGACGTGACGATCGCCTGCTGCTCCGCCACTGACGTCCCCTCGTCGAAGTCGAGCCACAACTCGTTCTGTTCCGACAGCTCGAAGTGCATCACCGTCGAAGTCAACGCCCGGAAGTGGTCGTAGTTCACCACCACAATCCCGGTCGCGGGCTGCATCGTCGGGAACAACTCAATCTCGGCACGGACACTCAGCGGAATTAGCACCCCATCCACTCCCACAATCGCAATCCCCCCGGGCCCGGTCCCAAAGGCGCCCATCGCCGCCCCATTCATCAGCGCAGCCACCGGCACCGTCGGATCGTTCAGCGCCAGAATCCGCTGCGCGGGGCTGACCGCCTTCTCCCACGTCCACCGCACCGAATTCTCGCCCGCATGCGCGTAATCTGAACTGACCTCGAACACCTCGGTCTTCCCCTGTGCGGCATACATCGTCCAGCGGAACTCACCCTCAAAGTCCTCCAGCAACGTCCGCTGTCCCGTCGCCCTCACCGCCATGAAGTCATCGAAGTACAGCGACCCATCGGTCCGCAATTGAGACGTATTCAGGTCCGCCAGCCGCAGACTCACCAGCGTCACCGGTGCTACCAGTGATCGAGGAACGCGACCGCTCACCGTCACCCATCCGAAGCCGGCTGCCTTGCTCACGAACTCATCCGCGTAATTCCCGTTCGCCCCTCGGTAGATCGCGCGGATGCTCTCCCGCGCTTCCCCTTCAAGTGCCCCCTCGGTCAAGACAGAGAACTCGATCCCTGTCGCATCCTCCGGCAACGCCAACCCGCCCCCGGAGGGCACCGCGGACTCAAGCTGATCCAGCAGCCGGTCCATCGGCTGTGCCAGCGCGAAGTCGTCGCGGAACAACATCATCGCCCGTGCCCGCTCCACATCAATTGCCAGTAACGGCACGCTCACCCCGCCCGGCACGCTGATCAGCCCCCGATGCACCAGCGTCGCGTCCGCCACACCCTCAAGCGCCCGCACCGCCGCCAGGTCATCCTCGCGCAGCCGTGCCGTCTGATCGTTCGTCGCCGCTCGGAACCCCACCCCGTTGTCGTACTCAATCCGCTCGCTGAACGAGCGATCTACCGTCGGCCCGTACGAGGCCGCGAACGTACCTACGGAGATCGCCATCACCACCAGCAGCATCAGCCGCGCATACGCCGCCGGCGCTCGCCCCGCACGACGAAGCCCAATCGCCACAGCCGTCCCCTGGAACACCATCAGCAGCCGCACGACCAGTCGCAGCAGCGGCGGATAGAACCGCAGCAACAACCCCGCCAGGGCCAGTGTCAGCACCAGCGGTGTCAGCAGCAGAATCGGATCAGTCGACCACCCGCCCACCGAGTCCGGGTCGAACACCGACCCCCGCTGCTCAAGCTGCCACAGCAGCAGCGCCGCCAGCCCCACGACGCCAAAATCGAGGTAGTAGCGTTGCACCAGCCCCCGCGCGTTCGGCCGCGCCTGATCGCGCTTCACGTCCACAATCCCCCGACGCGCCACCACCAGCGAGGGCAACAGCATCGCCAGCAGCGCCAGCAACGCACCGCCCGAGGCCAGCAGGAACGCCGTCGATGTGATCGTCGCTGGTAGCGCCCCACCCCCGGTGATCGGCGCAAACGTTGAGGTGTAGCCC
>JABIST010000075.1 GCA_018700215.1 Dehalococcoidia bacterium
GAAGCGCGGTCTTGCCGCACTTCTCGCAAGGGTGCTCCGTGGGGGATCCGAATGGCTCGCGCTTTTCGTAGCGGTGGCCCTTTTCACAACGGTAATCGTAGGTCGGCACATGACCTCCTCGGTGCGGTCCGCACCGAAAAACAAACTTGCGGAACGGTGAGCGATCCATGATCTCGGTCTTTGTGCAGAATCGCAAGCGTGCTCGATGGAGGGGTTGAGACGGAGATGGGGAAACGGCGCTGGTACCTCGGTGAAATGGACACCTATACTAGCGGAGCTATTAACTACGTAAGCCGGCGCCTGTCCTCGCAGCCAGCGGGGGTAAATCTATGCGCCGGACGTCACTAGAGGAGGATTGCGGTGGCTTCAGCTACCACGATGCGGCAGCTGTTGGAGGCTGGGGTCCACTTTGGGCACCAGACCCGGCGCTGGAACCCGCACATGCGCCCGTTCATTTTTGGCGAGCGCAACGGTATTCACATTCTTGACCTGGCTCAGACTGTCCCGAGGCTTGATGCCGCGCTGGAGAAGGTCCGCGAAGTAGCGGCGGCCGGCGACAAGGTGCTGTTTGTTGGCACCAAAAAGCAGGCGCGCGGGATCATCGAGCAGGAGGCCGAGAAGATCGGCATGCCGTACGTCAACAATCGTTGGCTGGGCGGGACGCTGACGAACTTCAGCACGATTGCCAAGCGGATCAAGTACTTCAACGAGCTGAGCGAGCGCTTTGAAGACAGCGAGGCGATTGAGCTGGAAGATTCCAGCGGATCGCTGCGCCAGACGAAGCGCGAGCGGCTGATGCTGCAGAAGGAATACGGTCGGCTGACGCGTGCATTCTCCGGGCTGCGCTCGCTTGAGCGCCCACCAGGTGCGGTGTTCATCGTGGACCCGGCGATGGAAGACATTGCTGTGCGCGAAGCGAACCGGGCGCGGATTCCGATCATCGCGATGTGCGACACGAACGCGAACCCGGACGTGATCGACTTCCCGGTGCCGTCTAACGACGATGCGATCCGCGCGATCCAGTTGATGACTGGGCTGGTTGCGACGGCGATCCGCGAGGGCGTGGCGGTTGGCGAGGTGGAGCAACAGTTCCAACAGGCCAGCGCCGCGACCGAGGGCGGCGAGGAAGACCCGGGCGCGGCTGCGAACCCAGCGGTGGCAGCACCGGCGGCGGCAGCGGCACCGGCGGCACCGGCAGCAGCAACCGAAGCGAAGCCGGCGGCCGAGTAGCCGCCCAGGCGAACCGACACAGCGACGAGAACGGACGAGGAACACAGTGGTCACTACGGACGACATTAAGCGCCTGCGCGAAGAGACGGGCGCGGGCGTGATGGACAGCAAGCGAGCGCTGGAAGAGGCCGCAGGCGACTTCGAGAAGGCTCGAGAACTGATTCGCGCGCACGGTATTGCCGCGGCGGCGAAGCGTGCGGATCGCACAACGAGCGAGGGACTGGTTGAGTCCTACATCCACGGGGCGGGCCGGATTGGCGCGCTGGTGGAGATTCAGTGCGAGACGGACTTCGTGGCGCGGACCGACACGTTCAAGGAGCTGGCACGCGACGTTGCGATGCACATCGCGGCGATGCACCCGCTGGCATTGGTTGCCGAGGATGTCCCGGCCGATGCGCCGGGCAAGCCGGAAGACCAGGCGCTGCTGACGCAATCGTTCATCAAGGACAACAGCCAGACGATTGGCGAACTGGTGCAGGCGGCGATTGGCCAGACCGGGGAAAACATCCGAATCGCGCGGTTCTCACGATTCGAACTGGGGAGCTAGCCCGAAGCTGAGCGCGGAACCGGGCGGTCGCGGCGCTCGTTCTGCATAGGCTATCGTTGGACCGGGCAGGCACCGGCGCGGAGGACATCATGGCGATTGACGACATCCTCTCGGGCGCAGACGCGAGCATGGATAAGGCCGTAGACGCGTATCAGATGGTGTTGGCGAGCGTTCGTACGGGACGAGCGAGCACGGCGTTGGTGGAACACTTTCAGGTGGAGCATTACGGGCAGCGGATGCCGCTGAACCAGCTTGCAACGCTGGGCGCTCCGGAGGCGCAGCTGATCACGATTCAGCCCTGGGACCGCAGCGCGGTGGATTCGATCATGAAGGCGATCCAGACAAGCGATCTGGGGATCACGCCGCAGAGCGACGGGGCAATGATTCGGCTGCCGATTCCCCCGCTGACCGAAGACCGACGCAAAGACATGGTGAAGCAGCTCCATCAGAAGACGGAGGACGCTCGTATCACCGTGCGCGGCGCCCGTCGGCATGCGATGGACGAGCTGAAGAAGGGGCTGCGGAGTCACGATCTCTCCGAAGACGACGAGCACCGCGCCGAGGCCGCCATCGAGAAATCGACTCAAGACCACATCGCGCGGCTGGATGAGCTGAGCAAGCAGAAGGAGCTGGAGCTCCTGGAAGTCTAGTGACTGCTGAGTGGAAGGCTGCACCGGAGCGGCAACGATCCTGATTCGTTGTCACCGAGCAGGCAGACCGGCGAGGAGCCGAAACGGAAGGCCGCAGTGGTAGTTGAACCGGCCGCATCGGTCCCGCCGCTTCCCGCACTACACGCGGTCCCTGAGCACGTGGCGATCATCATGGACGGCAATGGCCGCTGGGCGAACGAGCGCGGTCTGCGTCGCAGCGAGGGACATCGCGCCGGGGCCGAAGCGATCCGGCCTGTGCTTGAGCGCTTCGGACAGCACGGCGTCTCTGTACTGACCCTGTTCGGTTTCTCGACTGAGAACTGGGGACGGCCGCGGCCCGAGGTGCAATCGATCCTGAGGCTCGGCGGCGACTTCATCGACAGCCACCTCGGTGAGCTGCATGAGGCGGGCGTGCAGCTTCGGCACCTGGGTGAACTGGAGCGGCTGCCGGGCTGGTTGCAGAAGCGGGTAGCACGCGCGGTGAAGCAGACGCAGGGCAACTCGCGGATGATTCTTAATTTGGCGTTCAACTACGGCGGGCGAGCGGACATTGTTTCGGCGGTGCAGCAGCTGATCGCGGAAGGGGTGCCGGCAGAAGAGGTGACGGAGGAGGCGATTAGCTGTCGCCTTGCGACCGCCGGACTGCCAGAGCCCGATCTACTGATCCGTACGGGTGGCGAGGCACGGATGTCCAACTTCCTGGTCTGGCAGGCGACCTACTCCGAGTACTACTTCACCGAGACGCTGTGGCCGGACTTCGGACCGGCGGCGATTGACGCCGCACTGATTGAGTTCGGGCAGCGCCAGCGTCGCTTCGGGTTGGTCTCGAACGACGGCGACGAAGACGACGACTAGGCCGGGCTGCCGGTGCTGACTCAACGGTTGATGGTGGCGGCGATCGGGCTGCCGATTCTGGCAGCGATGATCGCTTCGCCGGAACCGGTGTTCGCCGCGGCGATTGAGGTGATCCTGGCGATCGCCGCATTCGAGCTGGTTCGCAGTGCCCAGACGGACGACGGCGAGTTGACGGCGCCGGTGGGCGCGGCGGCGGCGGCGGCGGTGCTGGTGGCGCTGACTCGTACGGGCCTCGGACCATCGATCTGGGCGTTGCTCTTGCCGACGGTGCTCGCGTTGATGCTGCTGATCCGAGGCCGGACAACGTTCGGTGACTCGCTGACCGGGTGGTGGCTGGGCGCTGTGCTGTACCTCGGCGTGTTGGGTGGGCATCTCGTGCTGTTACGCGAGGTGGACGAGGGTCAGCGCTGGTTGCTGGTGCTGCTGGGGACGGTGTTCGCGACCGACACGGGCGCGTATGCGATCGGTCGGCTGTTCGGTCGGCACAAGATGGCGCCGCAGATCTCGCCGAAGAAGACGTGGGAGGGCGCGGTTGGTGGATTCGCCTTCGGAGCCGCGGCAGGGGTGGCGGTGCCGTTGCTGCTGAACCTGGACGTCACGAGTTTGACGATCGTGCTGATCGCGGTGGGGGCGCCAATCGCGGCAATCGGTGGCGACCTGGTGGAATCGGCGCTGAAGCGGCGGCTGGGCGTGAAGGACATGTCGAACCTGCTGCCGGGGCACGGCGGGTTCCTCGATCGGCTCGACTCACTACTCTTCGCAGGACCATGGATATATTGGATCGTGAGATGGCTGAACTAACACGACTCGCAATCCTTGGATCCACCGGATCGGTCGGGCAGCAGGCGCTGGACGTGGTGCGCGGGCTGCCCGAGCGGTTTCGGGTGGTGGCGCTCGCGGCCGGCGGCAACATCGAGCAGCTACGCCAGCAGGCCACGGAGTTCGCCCCGGCGGCGCTGTGTGCGTTGCCGAGTGCCGAGGCGGAGGCGCTGCGGGCGGAGTTCCCGAAGAGCGAGTGGCAGAGCCTCGAAGAGATCGTGACGCGGGACGACGTGGACGTGGTGCTGGCGGCGAGCAGTGGGTTGGCGGGGTTGCAGGCGACGCTGGCGGCGCTACGCGCCGGCAAGAAGGTGGCGATCGCCAACAAGGAGGCGCTGGTCGTCGGCGGTGCGGTGGTGCGTGCGGCGCTGGCGGAGGGGGAGTCACTGGGCGCGGAGCTGCGACCGGTGGACTCGGAGCATTCGGCGATCTGGCAGTGCCTCTGGGGCGAGCCGGTGGAGGGGATCGGTCGGCTGACACTGACCGCCTCGGGTGGCGCGTTTCGCGACCTGAGCCTCGAGGAGCTGGAGCAGGTGACGCCAGCACAGGCGCTGAAGCACCCGACGTGGCAGATGGGGCCGAAGGTGACGATCGACAGCGCGACGCTGTTCAACAAGGGACTCGAGGCGCTTGAAGCTCGATGGTTGTTCGACATTCCGCTGGACCGGATCGACGTGCTGCAACATCGAGAGAGCGTGATTCACAGCATGGTGACGTTCACCGACGGATCGGTGAAGGCACAGCTTGGAGAGCCGGACATGCGGCTACCGATCCAGGTGGCGCTGGCCTACCCTGATCGGGCGGTCGCAGAACCGGCACCGCCGCTGGACCTGGCGGCACGTGGAGCGCTGCACTTCTCCGCGGTGGACGTGGAGCGCTATCCGGCGATGGCGATCGCGCTGGAGGCGGGGCGTCGAGAAGACACGACGGCGGCCGCGGTTTCGGGCGCGGACGAGTCAGCAGTGGCACATTTCCTGGCGAACCGTTGCCGATTCACGGACATCCCCCGACTGCTGGAACTGGCGCTAGAGACACATACCCCGACAATGGAACCTGACCTTGAGGCACTGCTGGCCGCCGAAGCGTGGGGGCGGCAAGTGGTAGACGACGCGGTGAGCGCGGGAGTCCGATGAACGAACGCTGGCACGAACGCAACGAGGCGCACCGCTCCGCCCAGTCCGGGAGCGATGGGCCGTCCGGCCCATACGAGCGAGTGCGACGGCTGATCACCGCACTGGTGGTCCTTGGTGCCATCGCGGTGGGCTTCATGTTCGTCAGCGAGGCGATGAGTTCGGCGCTGCTGTTCATTCTGATCATCGTTTCGCTGGTGATGTTGCACGAGGCAGGCCACTTCTTCACGGCCAAGGCGTTCGGGATTTACGTCCACGAGTTTGGAGTTGGCTTCCCACCACGAGCGTGGGCGTTCAAGTACGGCGAGACCGAGTACTCGGTGAACTGGTTGCCGATTGGCGGCTTCGTCCGGCTTGAGGGCGAAGAGAGCGCTGAGCACCCTCAGTCGCTTGCGGTGCGTCCGCGCTGGCAGCGACTGATCGTGTTGGGATCAGGCGCCGTTGTGAATCTGATCCTGCCGGTGCTGCTGTTCGCGATTGCGCTGATGTGGCCGCACGAAGTACCGGTTGGTCGTGCGCTGATCACGCAGGTGGTGGAGGATTCACCGGCTGAAGCGGCGGGACTGCTGGCCGGTGATGTGATCTATGAGATTGCCGGTCGCGATGCGAAGAACGTTTCCGAGGCGAGTCGCTACATCCGAATCAACGTGGGCAACACGATCGACATTGTGGTGCGGCGGGACGGCGACCTGGTCACCGTTCCGGTGGAGGCGCGCTGGAGTCCACCCGAAGGACAGGGGCCGACGGGCATCGGTATTGCGCCCTCGGTTGTCGCGCCTGACGGACGGCCGTTCACGGAGACGGAGGCGCTGGCGCCGTGGGACGCGATCCCGCAGGGCGCGCAGCAGACGTGGGACACGATGATCCTGGCGCGGAACGAAATCCTCGGCTGGTTCCGCGGATCGGCGACGCCGCAGTTCGCAGGGCCAATCGGCATCGCGGACACGGTTGGCGGGGTGGCTCGGCAGCAGGAGACGGCGAGCGATGCGGTTTCGCCGCTGCTGGAGATTGCGGCGCTGCTTTCGATCAACCTCGGCATCCTCAACCTGCTGCCACTGCCAATGCTGGACGGTGGGCGGATCTTCTTCCTGCTGATCGAAGTGGCAAGGCGCGGCAAGCGGATCGCACCGGAGAAGGAGGCGTTCGTTCGCATGATCGGCTTCCTGGTGTTCATCAGCCTTGCGCTGGTGATCACGTTCTTCGATATCTCGCGCATCGCCTCGGGCGAGTCGCTCTTCCGCTAGCGGTCACGTTCGAGGCCGGCTGGCACGCCTTGGTTAACGCCGCTCACGACGGGATCGGGTAGCCTCACCTGAGGCGCGATCCTGAGAAGTGAGGCGGCCACGTGACCCGACGTAACCCCACCCGCGCGGTCCGCGTGGGCAACATCCAAATCGGCGGCGGCGCACCAATCGCGGTGCAGTCGATGGCGGCAACCAAGACTCAGAACATCGACGCGACGGTGCGCCAAGTGGAGCTGATCCAGGCGGCCGGGGCAGACCTCGTGCGAATCGCCGTCGACTCGAAGGCCGATGTGCGGGCGCTATCCGAGGTGCGGGACCGGACGCGCGAGCTGAACGCGAACCTCTCGGTGGACTTGCAGGAGAGCTACCGGCTGATCAGCGACGTGGCGCCGTTCGTCGACAAGGTGCGCTACAACCCCGGGCATCTGCAC
>JABIST010000242.1 GCA_018700215.1 Dehalococcoidia bacterium
GAGAAACCAGAACCCAGACTTCGTCGTGCAGGCGATCACGCCGATGGAGAACATTTTCACCTACTTCCGAGTGATGCTGCTCGGCGGTATCGCCATCGGTATGCCCATGCTGGTCTATCAGGTGCTGCGGTTCATTACGCCCGCGCTGACATCGCAGGAGAAGCGCTGGGTCATTCCCGTCGTGCTTGGAACCAGCGTCTCGTTTTTCCTCGGCCTCGTCTTCGGCTACTACGTCGTGCTCCCCGCCGCCTACGCGTTCCTCTTCAACTTCGGTACCGAAGTTGCAGAGGTCACGCCAACAATCAGCAGCTACATGGACCTCACCCTCCGCCTGCTGCTCGTCATGGGCTTCGTGTTCGAGACGCCCATCCTGATCATGGGGCTCGCGAAGTTCGGGGTCGTCAACGCGAAGCAGCTGCGCGGTTGGTGGCGCTGGGCACTCGTCGGATCCTTCGCCATCTCCGCTGTCGCCACGCCAACGCCGGATCCCATCACACAGACGCTGGTCGGCGGGCCAATGTTCATCCTCTATCTCTTCGGGATCGTGCTGGCGTGGCTCGTCAGGCGAGATTGATCATCGGTATAGGCGCATGGTCAGATCTTCCCGCCGATGCTACGCTTTCCCTGCAGACCGGTGGCCGGGCTCCTGCATGCTGAACCGCGCCGCCTCCACCCCCCGGGCAATCGAGGTCGACTATGGTCGTCAGCGCACCAGCACGAACGGCGCCGCCTCCCATGGTTGAGGATGGTCTGTCTGACCTCGCCGCCGCCGCCCCACCGGCACTGCGTCCGCTCTATGTCGTCGATGGACAGTTCAAACCGCTCTACGAAACCATCGCCGATTGTCCCAGCTGCAACCTCGCGCGTACCCGCACAAGAACCGTCCCCGGCTCCGGCCCAATCACCGCTGATCTGATGCTGATCGGCGAAGGCCCCGGACAACGTGAAGACGAACTGGGCCTTCCCTTCGTCGGCCGCTCAGGCCAGTTCCTCGACCAGCTACTCGCCGCAATCGATCTCGACCGCGAGAGTGTTTATGTCACGAATATCGTAAAGTGCCGCCCGCCCGGTAACCGCGACCCCGAGCCCGAGGAGATCGCCGCCTGCGCCGACTACCTGGAGCAGCAGATCGCCATGGTCAACCCGCGCGTGATCGCCACGCTCGGGCGCTTCTCCATGGCTCGCTGGTTCCCCGGCGATCGCATCAGCCGCATCCACGGCCAAGTGAAGCAAGTCGATGACCGTTATGTCATTCCGATGTACCATCCTGCTGCTGCGCTACGAAACGGCAGCCTCCGCGAGGTGATTCACCAGGACTTCGCCAGGATTCCCGCACTGCTCAGCGGCCAACCGGTCGCTCCGCCTCAACCAGCGTCGCCCCCCGTCCCCAACTTCCAGGCGACAGCGCCGCCGTTGGTAGACGGACCAATGCTCTCCGAGCCCCCTCCATCCACAAGAACAACGCAATTCATCGAAACCGAGCCTGAGTCCATCTTCGATAGACCAGGCCCGTTACCGGGTCAGGAGCCCCTGCTGTGACAACTTCCTCCACTCCCCAGGAGGCACTCCGAGTCATCCCACTCGGCGGCCTCGGCGACATCGGTCGCAATATGATGCTGTACGAGATTGACAATCAGGCGATCGCCGTCGATTGCGGTCTGATGTTCCCCGACGACGAACACCTCGGCGTCGACATCATCATCCCCGACTTCAGCTACCTCCGAGAGGACCCGAGTCGTCTCCAGGCGCTCTTCATCACGCACGGGCACGAGGACCACATCGGCGCTGCGGCCTTCCTCCTGCGTGAATTCCCGGTGCCAGTCTTCTGCACCAAGCTCACCCGCGGTCTGCTCCAGGTGAAGCTCCGCGACCACAACCTGCAGGACAAGGTTGAAGTACGCGTCGTTGAGCCCGGTCAGACGATCAACATCGGGCCGTTCGGAGTCGAGTTCTTCTCGGTCTCACACTCCATCCCGGACTCTGCCGGCATGATCATCCACACGCCCCATGGCCCCGTGGTCCACACCGGCGACTTCAAAATCGACCACACGCCCGTCATGGGCCAGCACACAGACCTCACCCGTCTCGCCGAGATCGGCCGCGACGGTGCACTCCTCCTCTGCGCCGACTCCACGTACGCAGAAGTCGAGGGCTACACCCCCTCAGAGCAGCGCGTCGCCGAACGGATCGACGCCGCCATCGGCAAGGCTGATGGCCGTGTCATCATGACCACCTTCGCCTCCTTGATCTCGCGCGTGCAGATGGTGCTGGACGCCGCCGTCAAATATGACAAGCGAGTCTTCGTCACCGGTCGTTCCATGGTCAACAACGTGCAGATGGCGCGCGATCTGGGCTATCTCACCGCACCGGACCAGGTGCTGATGTCGATTCGCGAGATGCGTGATCACCCCACCAACCGCACCATCGTCATCTGCACCGGCTCGCAGGGCGAGCCGAATGCGGCGCTGACCAGGATCGCGCAGGGCTCACACCAGCACGTCAACATCCAGGACGGTGACACCGTCATCCTCTCCTCCAACCCGGTCCCCGGGAACGAGAAGTCCGTCTCTCGCAATATCAACCTGCTCTTCGAGGCCGGCGCCAACGTCATCTACAACCGCATCGATGACGTCCACGTCCGCGGCCACGCGGCTCGCGAGGAACTCAAGATCATCCACCGCATCGTGCGGCCCAAGAACTTCGTGCCCATCCACGGCGAATACCGCCACCTCGCGCTGCACAGCCAGTTGGCGATCCAACTCGGTCTGGAGCCCGCTCACACCTTCGTCCTCGAGGATGGCGATGTGCTCGAGGTAACCGCGGACGACGCCGACATCATCGACGAAGTCCCCTCCAACTACATCTACGTCGATGGCCTCGGTGTCGGCGACATCGACCACATCGTGCTCCGCGATCGCGCGCACCTCGCCACCGATGGCATGTTCGTGATCGTCGCCGCGGTCGATCGACACACCCAGAAGCTCACCGGACCTCCCGAGGTCATGTCGCACGGCTTCATCGGCCTCGATGACGAAGACGAAATCTTCGAAGGCGCGCGGCAGATCGTCCTCAAGATGCTGGGAGCCGATGAGAAGTCCGTGAATTGGCGCGAGTTGCACGAAAATCTCAAGGATGAAATCGCGCGATACCTGTATAACCAGACCCATCGGCGGCCGCTCGTGCTGCCAGTGATGCTGGAAGTTTGAGAACAAACCGCGGGTAGGGCCGCAAAGAGAGTTGAACCAGTGCGCTGACCGGCGGGGGAAGCGCACCGAGGAGAGAGCCATGGCTCGCACCACCCGTCGCCGCGCAAAGCGTGGCTCAATGCCTCGCTTCCTGGGCGTGTTCGCCCGACCAGAGCTGATCGGCACCGTACTGGTGGTGCTCGCCGCCGCCGCGCTGCCCTTCCTCCTGCCGTTCGCCGGCATCATCGCCGATGCGCGCGATGGACTGGTCCACCTCCTCGGCCTCCACGTCTTCACACTGGTCGTCGTCCTCGCTTCCGCCGGTCTCCTGATCGCCTTCCGTCGAGGTGACTGGGCCGTCCGCCGCCGTCGCCACCTGATCGGCGCGCTCGGCCTGCTCGGCTTCCTCGCCGGTCTGCTCGGTCGTTGGTATCCGGATCGGCTCGTCGGTGATATCGATCTCGGCGTGCACTCCGCCGGTGGCGAACTCGGTCGTGCGCTCACCTCGTGGCCCGTCGGGTTCGGGATCTGGCTACTGCTCGGCGTCGCTGGCTTCTCGCTGCTCTGGCCCCGCAGCGCCGCCGCACTGCTGCGCGCCATGCCCGGTTTCATCGGCCGCCGTCTCCGCTGGCTCTGGGAGCAGCGCCTCGATCGCTACGCACTCCGAGGTCTCACCGTCGCGTTCACACCCATCGCGCGCCTGATGCGCCCGAAGCGCGACCGAGATCCCGAGTTCGGGCGTATCGACCCCACCACCGCCGCCGGTGCCGAGGCGCTTGCCACCATCGCCGGACCTGCCACCCCCGAACTGGCCGCCGCCGTCGACGACGCCGTCTTGGACGAAGTCGAAGCACCGCCGCTGCCCGACCCGGCTCTCGCTGACATCGAAGAGCGCTCGGCCACCCAGATCTCCATGGACATGGAGACCCCGGCCGACCAACTGCGCCATTCCGCGGACGGCTGGCAGCTCCCCCCAACCACCGTCCTCGCCGAAGTACCCCGCGGCCACGCGCGCGCCGTCGACAACGAGCGACGCGCCGTGCTCATCGTCGACACGCTCGCGTCATTTGGCGTCGACTCCTCCGTCGTCCAGATCAACGAGGGCCCCACGGTCACTCAATTCGGTGTCGAACCTGGCTGGGACGTGAAGACCCGCCTCGTCACGGAGCGCGACGCCACCGGCCGCGCGATCCTCAATACCGATGGCCACCCGCGACAACGCGAGGTGGAGGTCTCTCGAACGCGTATCCGCGTGAACCGCATCACCGCGCTCCAAAACGACCTCGCCCTCGCCCTCGCCGCCCCGGCGCTCCGCATCGAAGCCCCGGTCCCCGGCAAGCCGATGGTCGGCATCGAGGTGCCGAACCACGACACCACCACCGTCACCATGCGCAGCATCATGGAGACGCCTGAGTACCAGAAAGAGCTGAAGAAGCTGGCACTTCCCATCGCCCTTGGCGCAGGAGTCTCCGGCTCTCCCGTGATCGCGGACCTCGCCCGCATGCCACACCTGCTCATCGCTGGCGCCACCGGCTCCGGTAAGTCCGTCTGCCTCAACGCCATCATCAGCGGCCTGCTCATGCACCTCTCACCCGAGCAGCTCCGGTTCGTGATGATCGACCCAAAGCGCGTCGAACTCGCCGACTTCGCCGAGGTGCCACACCTCGCCTTCTCCCGCATCGTCGTGGAGATGGACCAGGTCGTCGGCACCCTCCAGGCCGTGATCAACGAAATGGAATCGCGCTACCGCAAGTTCGCCAAGGTCGGCGTCCGCAACATCAAGAGCTACAACGAAAAGGTCGGCGGGCGCACGCTCATGCCCTACTGGGTCGTGGTCATCGACGAACTCGCGGACCTGATGATCGCCGCCCCTTACCAGGTGGAGCAGCAGCTCGTCCGCCTCGCCCAACTCGCCCGCGCGACCGGCATCCACCTCGTCGTCGCCACCCAGCGGCCGTCCGTCGATGTCATCACCGGCCTCATCAAGGCGAACTTCCCAACCCGCATCGGCTTCGCGGTCGCCTCCTCGGTCGACTCGCGCACCGTGCTCGACCAGGGTGGCGCTGAGAAGCTCCTCGGGCGTGGTGACATGCTCTATCTCCCACCTGACGAGCAGAAGCCGAAGCGTGTCCAGGGCGTCTTCGTCAGCGACGAGGAAATCCGATCGCTCGTCAAATTCTGGACCGCCGATCGCTTCGCCAACCTGCAGCCCGAGAAGTTCGACAGCATGCTGCTCGATGCAGAGCGAGCACTCGAGAAACTGGAGTTCGAAGGCCAGGGCCCGGACGCCGACCCACTGCTACACCAGGCAATCGAGCTGGCGAAGCAGCACGCCACGCTCTCCACGTCGCTGCTCCAACGCAAGCTGCGCATCGGCTACCCGCGTGCCGCTCGCACCATGGACGAGCTGGAGGAGCGCGGCATCGTCGGTCCCAGCGACGGCTCCACCTCACGCGAGGTCCTCATCACTCCCGATGCTGAACGAACCCCCGTCCCCGCCGACTTCGCCCCCGTCGGCGCCGCGTCTCCCGAGGCTGAACCGGCTTCCGAGGATGGCTCGCGACGCGTGCTGCAATTCCCGAAGGCGTTCGACGAAGACTGACCATTCACGCCCATCGCCGGTTTTGAGCAGATTCAGGGCACCTAGATCTGAGTCGGGTCAACGTAGATCGGCTATAATGTGATTGGAAAGAAGGGGAGCGAGAGAGAGCAGCAGACCAGCAGCCGGGAGCGCAATCAGCGCAGACCGGATGCGAAGCAGAGGAGGCCACGTGTGTAAGCAACAGTTGTCCCTCAGGGCTCGAGGCTGACCCCGTAAACGCCAACATTCGAGCCGAGGTCTCGTCCGGCTAATGGATTTCATCGAATCCACGTGGCGGGCAAGAGCGAAGCCTCAGAACCCGACGACCGACCCCCAGCACGGGTCGGTCGTTCTATATTGTGCCGCTTGGGTGAGATCGGTTTGCCCAGAATTTCCCAATCTTGCGCAGGCTCGTTCGTTCTCGCCATCACGCATGCGCTCGCTTGCCAGAGCTACGATCTCACTGAACCGAGATTCAAGTTGCCCGGCAGGAGGACCTCCGCCCTTGAAGCACCAAAGTTCGAAACCGCCGTACTGGGCCGTGTGGGCCCTGCCCCTCGCGACGCTGGCCTGATCAGGACACCAGCCGCGGCCGTTCAGGTAGTGGGCGCGCCCGCCGGCCAAGACGACGAAGCCCCGGGGATGGACCCCCGGGGCTGTTTGTTGTTCTCAATCAACTTGAGCTGAGCGACAAGTGCCGCGCGTCCAGCTACTTCGTTCGCCCGCCGCGAATCCGTCGCTGTGTCGGGCGCTGCGTATCCGCTGCCAGCGACCGCAACGATTCCGGTGAGTCGCCGCCGATCAGCTCGCGCCGCAGTTCGGTCACCTGGTCGCGCAGCAGTGCGGCACGCTCGAAGTCCAGCTCCTTCGCCGCCTGCTTCATCTGCCGTTCCAGCTCCTTCACCAGCCGCGTCAGCTCATCCCGCGGCAGCTCCGAGGTCGCCGTGTAGGTCGCCTCTTCCTCGGCCACCTCGCGAATCGAGTCGGTGATGTCGCGGATCGTCTTCGATATCCCCAACGGCGTGATCCCGTGCTCCAGGTTGTAGGCCCGTTGCACCTCACGACGCCGGTCAGTCTCATCGAGCGCTTTCTGCATCGAGTCCGTCACGCGGTCCGCGTACATGATCACGCGCCCCAGCGGGTGACGTGCCGCGCGGCCCATCGTCTGCACCAGCGCCCCGCTCGAGCGCAGATAGCCCTCCTTGTCGGCATCCAGGATGCAGACCAACGACACCTCCGGCAGGTCGAGCCCCTCACGCAGCAAGTTGATGCCCACGATCACGTCGTACACACCGATCCGCAGGTCGCGCAGGATGTCGATTCGCCCCAGCGTGTCAATTTCCGAGTGCAGATACATGGACTTCACGCCCATCTCCTGCAGGTAGTCGTTCAAATCCTCGGACATCTTCTTCGTCAGCGTCGTGATCAGCGTCCGCTCGTTGCGCTCCACACGTTGGCGCACCTCGTGCAGCAGATCGTCAATCTGCCCGCTGGTCGGTCGGATATCCACCTCGGGATCCAGGATGCCCGTCGGACGAATCACCTGCTCCACAATCAGTGGTGAGACATCTCGCTCGTACGGCCCCGGCGTCGCCGAAAGGAACACCACCTGGTTGAGGTGCTCCTCGAACTCCTGGAACGTCAGCGGCCGGTTGTCCAGCGCCGAGGGCAATCGGAACCCGTACTCCACCAGCGTCGTCTTCCGCGACGCGTCGCCCTTGTACATCGCTCCCGCCTGCGGGATCGAGATGTGCGACTCATCGATGAAGATCAGCCAGTCGTCCGGGAAGTAGTCCAGCAGGGTCCACGGCGTCGAACCCGGCTCCCGTCCCGCGAGGTGTCTCGAGTAGTTCTCGATCCCCGAGCAGTAGCCGGCCTCGCGCATCGTCTCCAGGTCGTAGCGGGTCCGCTCCTCCAGCCGCTGCGCTTCCAGCAGCTTCCCCTCCGAGCGCAGCTTCGGTATCTCCTCCGCCAGCTCCGCCTCGATCGAGGCGATCGCCTCCTGCATCCGATCCTTCGAGGTGACGAAGTGCTTCGCCGGATAGATCGCCGTCTCCTCGGTCTCCTCCAGGATCTCCCCCGTCAGCGGATC
>JABIST010000205.1 GCA_018700215.1 Dehalococcoidia bacterium
AGTGCCCCGATGGCTGCCCCGCCTGCGTCGGTCCGCCGGCAGCGCCCGGCCTCGAGGTGAAGACGCTGGTGATCGAAGCGCTCAAGGTAATGGCGGCGGCGGCCTCGGATGCTGCTTCCGAACCCGAGGTCGAAGCAGCGCCAGTCCTCGCGACGGTGGAGAGCTAGCGGCGATGGCATTGGAGCGCGAAGAGGCGCAGACCCGCAGTCGCGCCGATCTGACGGCGACGCGGGCACGGCTGCGGCGCCTGATCTCGGACATGGAGCGCCGCGGGCCGAAGCCGGTACCGGCACTTCGCGAGGTTCGCGAGGCGGGGCGACCGCGTACGACACTAGAAGTGTTCCCGGACGCGGTGCGCCGCGAGACTTCCGAGGGCGTCTGCACCTATCGAGAAGTGCGCTACCCGCTGGCGTTAGAGGTGGGCGAAGTGCCGCTGGCGGCGCTGACTCAGGTAAACGGTGGTCTGCTCGATCTGCTCGCGCCACGTGAGGAGCTGGACGAGGCGACGTTGGGAGATCTCTGGTTCCTCGACATCGAGACCACCGGCCTCGGTGGCGCGGGCACGCTTGTCTTCCTCGTGGCGACGGCACGTATCGAAAGCGACGAAGCCGGGAGTGCGGTGGTGCTGCGCCAGTACCTCGCGGAGTCGCCGCCGGAGGAGGCCGCACTGCTGGAGGCGCTGATCGAGGATGGGCGATTCGCCGAGGACCCGGTGCTTGTGACATATAACGGTCGCTCGTTTGACGCGCCGATGCTCGACGAGCGCGCGACGATGCACCGACGTCGCGCCGGGCTACAGGGACTGCGCCACCTCGACCTGCTTCATCCGACGCGGTTGGCGTTCCGCGGGCTGCTGCCGTCGTGCCGTCTTGGCATGGTGGAGTCTGAAGTGCTGCGGATGCAGCGACCGTCCGAGGACATTCCTGGCGCCGAGGTGCCGGCCTGGTACTTCCGATTCCTTCGCGTCGGCGACGCACGGATGCTGCGCCCGATCGTGGAGCACAACGAATTGGACGTGGTGGGGATGACCGGGCTGCTGGCGTGGTTGGCGGTGGGAGTGCAGGCGCAGGCGCCACCCTCGAATGATCGCGCGGCGCGCGATGCGCTGGCGGTGGGGCGGCTGCTGAGCGCGCGCGGGCGAGCGTCCGAGGCGGTGCGGCACCTCGAGCGCTCGATTCGCCTCGGGAGTAGCGAGCAGCGGGGCGACGCGGTGGTGTTGGAGCAGGGGCTGCTGCTGCTGGCGGCGATCCACAAGCGCGACGAGCAGCGCGAACAGGCGGCGGCGCTGTGGCATCGGACGCTGGAGCTGCCGGCGAGGGCGCCGCTGAGGCCGCTGCTGGAGCTGGCGATGTACTACGAGCACCAGCGGCGCGAGTTCGATCTGGCGATTGAGCTGGCCGAGCGTGCGCGCTATCACATCGAGCGGTGGCTGCATCCTCGGGACCCGGTACGTGGCGGTCGGGCGCTGATGGAGATCGAGCATCGTCTGTCGCGGTTACACTCCAGAGCGGAGCGCGCACGCAACGGCTGACCCCGCGGCGCGACTCTCCATCTGGAGGCGGCAACGGCGGGGGTGCCGGTGCTTCGATTCGTGGGACCGTGGGTTGTGGGCGTGTGTGCGCTGCTGTTGGCGGTGAGCGCTCCCGATGCCGCCGCGCCCTCGACAGTCTCGCTCAGCTCGACAGTCACGCTAAGCAGCGACGCGGTATCGCTCGACCGCGGGCCGCTGTTCCTGCCGTTGCAGATTCAGGCAGACATCGAGGCGATTGGCGCTGACCGCTGGCAGGACGCCGGCTTTACCGGCTACGGCCGCAGCGTCGCGGTGATTGACTCCGGCTTTGCTGGCTACCTCGGCAAGTTGGGTGTCGGGCTCCCCGCTGACGTGACGGTGCGCTCCTTCCGAGGCGATCGCGACATCGGGGGCGGCACCGACCACGGGCTACGCGCGGCGGAGCTGGTGCACGGCGTGGCTCCGAACGCGGCGATCTACCTCGTGAATTTTGGGACCACCTCGGAGCTGAGTGTGCTGGTGGACTACCTGATCGCGGAGGACGTGGACGTGATCTCGTTCTCGCTGGGGTTCATCCACAATGGCCCGGGCGATGGTACCGGCGAGGTGAACGCGATCGTCGAGCGGGCGGTCGCTGCGGGGATCGCCTGGTCGGTTGCCTCGGGGAACTGGGCGGAGCAGCACTGGGGTGGGCTGTTCTGGGATGAGGACGGGGATTCAGTGCACGATTTCGCGCCGGGGAAGCCGCTGAACGGCTATACGTTCCTGGCGGGGGATTTGGTGACGGCATCGTTGCGTTGGGCGGACGTCTGGGGCAAGGCCTGCACCGACTACGATCTGGAGCTGTTTGGGCCGGACGGTTCGCTGGTAGGTGCCGCGCGTGACATCCAGGACTGCGATGGCGACCCGGTTGAGAGCGTGCAGGTGCTCGCGACGAAGTCCGGTCGCTACTCGGTGCGCGTGATCGATGCCAGTTCTGAGGTGCCGCTGCAACTCTCGATCTTGCTGCTCGGCAGCCCCGACCGTGGCGGTTCGCTGGATCTGGTGACGGCCGCGGGGTCACTGGCGCAGCCAGCGGACAGTCCGCGGGTGCTGACGGTTGGAGCACTCGGCGTCAGCAGCGCCACAGCGGTATTTTCGTCGCGTGGGCCGACGGCCGATGGCAGGACGAAGCCGGACGTGCTGGCTCCCTCAGGGATGATCGATGGCATAGCGTCGTCGTTCTCAGGTACCTCGGCGGCCGCGCCACATGCGGCGGGGATGCTGGCGCTGTTGGGCGAGGCGTTCGCGAACGAGGGTGGGGTATCGCTGGTGTCGCGGCTGAAGGCGCGCGCGGACGCAGCGACTCCCGGCGGCACACCGCTGGCATCGCTCGCCTCGCTGGTTGGCCTCGGCGAACTGCTGCC
This sequence comes from Dehalococcoidia bacterium, assembly GCA_018700215.1. Taxonomy (GTDB): domain Bacteria; phylum Chloroflexota; class Dehalococcoidia; order UBA2979; family UBA2979; genus JABIST01. The sequence goes on from JABIST010000205.1 coordinate 2,917, forward strand.
GGTGGGAGCTGACGAGGCAAAACTTGCCGGAATCGTCCCGCCGTCGGGCGGGATCGCCGCGTTCCAGTACCAGGGTCCGGACGGCTACCCGCTGCGCTTCTCACATCTGCTGACGGGACTGGTGCAGGCCGAGGCGTTCTTCCGCTTCGATGACGCGAGCCAGCAGTGGGAGGCGCACATCATCGGCGCGCCGGACTTCGTTCAGGACTTCGAAAGATTGAACAACCTCGACATTGTGGTCGCGAGGTTCCCGCTGGTGCTTGGCGGCGAGTAGTGAACCGAACGGACTAGGGAGCGGTCTCGTCGTCGGCGTCGGCTTCAGTGTCGTCGCCGACACTGTTGTCCGTGCCAAGCCGCGCAGCGACGTCGTCGACGCTTGGGATGCGCTCCGGGTTCTGTTCGAAGTACCGGGAGGCGACGACGAACGCCTGGTCCGCGGCGAGCTGTGCCGTGTCCAGGGCGGGTTGGTCTGTCTCGTTGACACTGGCGCCGTTCAGCGTTTGCTGACTGCGGAAGGCGGCCTGATAGGTGACGAACACCGAGGCGCCATTCATCGCTTCTGGTTCACGTTCGATTGTGCGGGCGACTGAAGCGGTCGCGTCCGTCAGGGTGCGGAGCAACGGTCCATCCACGGGCTGGCCATCGGCGGTGAGAGCGGCAACCTGAAGCAGCGTATCCAGCCAGAGGTCAAGCTGCCCATCGAGCGACAGCGCGGTCATGTTTACCGCTGAGTCGTCCGGCTGAATTACAGCGACCGCCGGCTCCGAACCGACGTTCGAGGGCTGCACGTCGGCGACGAACGGCGCGACCGGAGCGTTGTTGCCGAGGGCGGCGACGGTGACGACGAAGGTAGCGATTGAGGCAGCCGCGGCTGCGCCTGCCGCGGCGAAGACGCCGTTCCAGCGCTGGAGCAGTGACGGACGCGGTGCCTGCAGTTGAGCGGTGGCAGGCTGACGCGCGCCAGCAACGGCGGCCACGATGTTTGCACGGGTGCGGTGGTGGAAGCGTTCGAACGCCTCGGTTGTGGTGGAAGCGTCGAAGGCAGCGGTGATCGCCACCGCGGTCTCGACCAGTGAGGGGTCTTCACGCGAGTCGAGGTCCGGCGCGGCGCCGGATTCGTGGCGTGCGAGCGCAGCGGACAGGCGGAGCGCTTCAACGGCCTCCGGCTCAAGACCGAGCGGGTTGTCCCGCTCCGGTCCCTCTGAGTGCTGCAGTTGATCAGTCATTGACTGTTTCGTTCCCTGTCAGGCTCCGGACCGTTGCCGGTCCGATTTCACTTGTGCTCATCGCTGCGGTGGCTGCCTCTTGCATCAGCATCGACCGCAGCCGCTTCACCGCCTTGTGCTGGAGGACCTTGACGTTGCCCTGGCGCTTATTCAGCGCCTCGGCCGTCTCAGCTATGTTCAGTCCGGCGCCGAAACGGAGTCGAATCACCTCGCGCTGCGCTTCCGGAAGCTGGTCCACCAGTTTGAATACCTCCTCGATCGTGATCTGGGTCTCCGCCAGATCAGCCGGTCCTCGTTTTCCGTCCGGGATCCATTCGGGGATCTCAGACATTGGTCCACGTACAGCCACGCGGCGGTGGTGCGATGCGACGTGGTTGTGGGCGATCCTGAAGAGCCATGCACCGAATGGACTTCGGTCGCTGGCGCCCAAGTCTCTCCACTCGAACCGGTCGATCGCACCCAGAGCCTTGAGGAAGATCTCTTCCGCAAGGTCCTCGGCGTCGGCTTCGTTGCTGACTCGAGCGAGGCAGTATCGGTACAGGCGGGTGACGTAAACGTCGTACAGCAGCCCTGCGGCTTCCTGGTCCCCGTCCGCACAACGCTGCACGTATTCGCGCTCGTCGGCAACAGCTCGCGAGGAGGAGTTCTCAGCCATCAAGCGACTTCCTTACACGTCCGGGCCACGCGCCTTGTCCCGGTCCCCGTCGCCATTGCTGGCGGTGCGGTTGGAGGGGGCAAGTATAAGAGGCCCAGCGCGGTCGGAGTAGAGAATTCGCGCTCGCACCAGTAACAACGCTGCTGGCTGGTGAATAGTTAACGGGTGTGCTGAGGGCGAATGAGTGTCGTGACCGCGCTTCTTCAGAATCACCGCTCTAGGGTTAACCCGGCAGAGTCAGGTAGCGTTATTCCATATACATTAGGCCAATGTTTCCGGGCTTCGCGTGGAATTGCGCACGTTGCTCGGGAGGTTCGGGGAAAACTGGATATCTTAGGAAGCGCACAGACATCGGGTGGCGCTTGTGGAGTTGAGCCGGAGCGGCGGTACAAGACGCCGGGATTAAGGCTCTCCCCTGGGGCACCGGCAATGAGAGTGTCTCGAGAGAGTTGCAACGGAATTGCACGGGGATCGCTCCATCAATCGGAGGACTTTCTATTTTGATTACGGATAAAGTCACGGCATACGGCATCTCTGTCGTCGTCGCTTTTGCAGCAGCAATCGTGCTGCTTGTCTTAGCACCTGTCAGTGCAAGTGCTGACAAGGGCACGACGGCTGGTGGTGCAACTACCATCGATAACGCCGCCGCCGGTGTTGCGGTCACGATCACGAGCACGCACGTTTCCGGCACGGACTTATGCGCTGATGGCACGTTCGCACTTGTCGCAAATATGAACATTGGCGGAACCGCAGCCGCGCCAATTGACCAATCGGGTGGCGGACAGCCGGACGGACTTGGCTGCCTGACAATTAAGACGGCCGTCAGCGTCGTGATGCTGACAGGCAGCACGTCGGTCACGGTAGTGAGCACCACCGGTTTCCCGGACTCTGGATCGCTGATGTTTGACGCCGACGGCGACAACAACCTGGGGTCAGGCGGCGTCAACAACGAGATCGTCGACTACACGAGCAAGACGGCGACCTCCTTTGATGGTCTGACTCGCGCGCAGGCGGGTACCACGGCTCGGGCGAATGCAGTGGGCGCCACCGTGTACCCGATTAAGTACAGTACGCTCACGAAAGCCGCTGTCGCGGCGACGGTCGCCGGGAATCTGAATCTCACTGATGCACCCGACTGGGTTGCAGGTGCCGGTCCGGAGCTGATCTTGGCGCCCGGTAAGGCTGCTAACGAAGCGGTGGCGGTTACCGCGCTGCTTGTCGGTGGATCCATGAACGATGGCAGGATTCCGGTCAGCTTCACGCACGTGGCCACGGTTCGGACGCACGCAGTCGGGACCTACGTGGCTCAGGTCAGCGGAGTTAACACGGATAAGGCCACTGTGCTGTTCACTCGAACGGCGGGCACGACGACTACTGGTTCGTTCCAGTTCACCTATACGGCACAGAGTCTCGCGAGCACCAAAGGTACCCAAACCTTGGCGCTCATCACCGACAAGCCCACCGCAGATGCAGTTTCGGTCACGGTTTCGGCGACGACGCCGGTGGCCCCGACGGTGCTGGTGTCGTTGACAGGTAACGACAAGACAGAAATTAGTGCGTTTCCGTCTTTCAACCTGACGGTGCTTCCGACCAAGGGAATCCTGGGCACGGTCGGCGCCGCGGTTTGCACGGACGTGACCCTCGCGGTTCAGGGCGCTGTGATGACGAACTGCGTGGCGGAGGTCAACTACACGCCAATACTTGGTGCGACTGGCACTGACTCGTTCAGCTACACCTTGACCAACGGCGCTGAAATTTCCGTTGCGTCGGTCGCGACGATCACCCTTCCGGCTGCCGCTGTTATTGCAGCTACGCCGGAAGTGACGGGTGGTTTCACTGACACGCTGGGCAGCGGCGTCAACCTCACCACCTACGGTGGTGGCACGGTTGCGGAACTTGGAGCTGCCGGTGTTACCGCTGGTGCGACCTCCATCTCAGTAACGATTGACGGCGCGTTTGTCGTCTACGTCGTTGGTGCTCCGGAGTTCGTCAACGCGGCATTCAGCGCCCTGTACCCGACGGGCGTGGCCTCGGGCACGGTTGTTCTGGTGGTCAAGTAACCAGAACAGTGATCAACCTTCGCGAGATAATCTCGGCCTAGGTCCATCGGGCGCCATGCGCACCCGGTGGACTCGAACATTTATTCACTTTGTCCGTCTAGCGTTAACCCGGCAGGGTCCGGTAGCGTTACACCATATGTACCGGACCAAAGTGTCCGGGCGTCGTGTGTAATTACGCGCGTTGCTCGGGAGGTTTGGTGGAAGCTGGATAGGTTCGGGAGAGCACAGACATCAAGTGGCGCTTGTGGCGTTTAGCTCGAGCGACGGTACAAGACACTGGATGGATGGCTCATCTCGGACACCGACGATCGGAGTGCCTTGGGAGAGATGTAACGGAATTGCTACAGATATTGATCCATTAAATGGAGGATTTGCGATTTTGATTACAAATAAATTGTCAGCGTTCGGCGTCTCTGTCGTCGTCGCTTTTGCAGCGGTACTGGTGTTGCTTGTCGCATCACCGCTCACTGCAAGTGCCGATAAGGGCACAGCCACGGCGAAGGTCGTGACCATTCCGAACTCGACGGTG